>CALBHK010000383.1 GCA_937894565.1 uncultured Chlamydiae bacterium | reverse complement strand
GCTGAAGATCATGGACCGAGCGAACGATCTCGGATATAAGACCTATTTGTACTTCATCTCCACGGGCCATCCTGAGATCAACAGGGAACGCGTCAAGTTCCGGGTTGAGCAGGGTGGTCATGACGTGCCGTCGAAGACTATTTGGGACAGATACTTCCGATCACTAGGCCTGTTGGAGCCAGCGATCAAGCGGGCGTATCATGCATTTGTTTATGACAACACTGAAGAGAGCGTCATGTTCGCGGAGTATAAGATCCACAAGGCAGGGCCCTTCTGGCATTTCTACTGGGCGGACATACCGGACTGGTTCATCAAATACTACATATATTATTCAAACTATTCCTACTCCATAAACACCTGTAAATACTATACATAATATAAGTAATGCAAGTTAGAGTAGTTTCTCAACAACTTTGATTGTAATCATTATTTTATGTGCATTATGTTGTATTTTTGCAAGAAATCAGAGAGGAGAGCCTATTTTAAAGCTTAATTTATGATAATGATAATATTTTTATTGTATTTTAAAATTTCATAAAATTTATCAAAATATTTATCAAAGTTTTTAATGTGTAAAGTAGTTATATAAGAATTTTTAATTTTTTCCAATATTGAAAAATCTTTTTTTTGTTTGTCTGCATAATAATATAAGCATTGATTATAGGTTCCTGCATAAGAGTGCTTCATGCTTAAAAAAGCGATTATTAATAAAAATACTTTAGAAAAAGTTATTGTTTTTTTCATAATTTATATAAGTAATCTGCATTTCTTGTGCCTAACCTACATTAAAAAGGTCAATTAAAAATGTTCTAATACGATACAGTTTAATTTGCACTATGATGATGTATTGTTTATTAATCCCATAAAATGACGAAATTTATTTTCAATTGTATTTCAAATTGACAGATTTGTAATTCCCAAATTTTTCCTATAAAAAATAGTTTTAGCTCTGGACGCTGTATTTAAGTAGTTGACGCTGCACTCAAATATCCGAGTATTGACATATGAAAAAGATGTCAAAAGAAGAAGTAAAACAGATCCTCTGGGAATCCGGAATCGAGCTAAATACCAAAAACAATATGTCTCAAATTGGCGGTTTAAAACCCATGCTAGAGATTTTAAAAAAAGGAAAGTTTAGGCAAAGATTTACAGATTTATTTGGTGAATATAAAAGTCGAACACTTATGCAAAGTATTTTAGGTTTACTTGCAGGCGCAAGAACAATGGTAGAAATAGGTCAAACAGGAAAAGACCCCCTGGTCAGTCAATTTATAAAAAATGTCGTTGAAGAAGCTCAGTTAGCTAGAGATTTTAAATCTTTTTCCAAACAAGAGGTTGAATCATTCCATGATTTTAATATCTCACAAACTGTCTTTGATTTAGTACAACACACACCACAGAGTGAAACCTTGTATTTTGATATAGATGCCACTTCGGTAGAGAAATTTGGTTATCAAGAGGGCGTTGAGCGCGGTTATGTTGGTAAAGAACAACCCGAGAGCTGTTATCAATATTTACTTATATATTTTAATAATAGGAAAACATTTTTATATGGCACTATTAGAGCAGGAAGTGCTCACTCACAGAATGATTTTTGTGGTTATTTAGAAAGATTTTTACCTATGTTGCAAAGACGTTGGAAAGTAGTTTTTCGTGGAGATAGTGGTTACCATAATGAAAGAGCCATAGATTTATTTAGTGAGCATGCTGCGAATTATTTAATAAAGGCGGCGATGTTAGATTTTAGACATAATTTTATACAAACTTCGCCCAATTTAAATTGGACTGTTGAAGATAAAGGGGTGTCTTATTGCAGTTATATGACTAACACTAAAGCAGGTACTAAATACAGAGAGATATACAAAAGAACCCGTCAGGAGGAGGGTGGACAGTTAAGTTTAGGAGAAATCAGTTCCTATAGGTATGATTGTTTAACCACAAATGATTTTACTATCGAAGAAGATAAGGCTTTTGAAGTATATAATAAAAGAGCTCATATAGAAAATGCGATCAAGGAATTAAAAGAGGACTATCAATTAGGAAAAATAGTTACAGAAAATTTTGATGCAAATGATGTGATCACGCAAGTGACCATGTTGACATATATGATAGTACAGTTATTAAAAAATGAAGTGTTACCACCAAAGATGAGTCGGATGCGATTATCAACACTAAGAACGCAAGTATTTAACGTGCCAGGATGTTTAGTTCACTGGGCAAGAAGACAAATCACAAGAATACAAAATATATTTATAAGCGAAGAACAACTAGCCTATATAGAAAGGCAAGTGAAGCAGTTATACTCATGGGTACTAAGTCCACCAATGCTGAATTAAATTTTTAATAAAATATTAAATACGAAAGTTTTAAAAAAAATCTAAATTGGACGGTAGCCCAATCAAAGGGAAGCTTTATTTAAAATGGAACCTCAGGCCTCCAGGAAGGCTGATCTCGCCTGCAGAGGGCATGGACGCCCTTGTTCAAGTTTAAATAAAGCTTCCCTTTGAGTGAGGCCCTCGAATGCCCCGAAATCTTTTATTGAAAATAACTCCTTTTTAAGATTTGATGAAAAATTTGGGAGCGATGTGTGTGTCTTTTTTTTAGACAGCTGTTTTCAATTGTGGAATATCGATTCGAGATTAGTAAATTCACTGAACAGAATCTATAAAATCGATTTTATAGAATTTAAAGACTAAAAAGTTGGTTGAAAATTTGCTACTACCATTCTATATGAAGAAATTCTCATTTATAATTCTATTGCTATCGTTAAGAGTTTTGGCGGGTTTTGATACGCTTCCAGCAAATATTAATAGTCCTATGTTTAAATATGGGGTTTTTAGCTCTCTTGAACAAAAGTATGAAAAAGATGGTCAGCTTTGGAATTTAGGGGATTTAAGATCTATTGAGTTTGATTCTAAAATGCTTTCAAAAATTAGTCCCGATGCTAAAACTTTGATAAATGCACTAGATGCTTTTGGCCAACGTCATGGACAGATTATAAATTATGGTGTTTTAAAATTTGATATTAATCCTAGCATCCAGTATTTTGCACCTGTGTATGCCTATGGAATAAGATCAAATTGGACCATGGCTGTGGGTCTTCCGATTGTTACATATAGTAACAGTATTAACTTATCTACTGTTAATTCTAATCTGGATTCATTTCGAAATGTTTATTCTGGTCGTGTGAGTGAAGAACTTGATAAAGCGCTTAATTTAGATATAAAGCAAGAGGTTTTAAAAACAATTCAACAACGTGGATACAAACCGCTTGAAAGTCGTAATGAGCAATATCTGTCTGATATTCAAGTGATTTCGATTTACAAGTTTTTACAGTCTACACAATATGATCTATTTTATTCGACACAATTAGGTTTGCCAACTGGTCCTAAATATGACCCTGATGATTTGGCAGCTCTCAATATTTTTGGTCAGACTTCGATTGATAACACTTTGGCCGCAAAGCTCAAAGGTAAATATGGATTTAACTTTACGCCCTCATTAAGTTATTTATACACTCTTCCTGATCAAATCACAGCTAGGGTTCCATTGAATGAAGATGACTCGTTGCCAGATATCACGCAAAAAGAAAATGTAGAAAGAAGAGTATCCGGCAAGTTAACAGCAAAAGGAGAAATGCAATTAGAGGTTAACAACGATCTGAGTTTTAGTACCAGCTATTCTCAGTCGCAAAAAGGTGATGATACTTATGTCGGTAGTGGTAATTCACGATATGATTTAATTGGAGTTAATACCTATGCTAGAGAAGAAAAATATTCTTTAGGAGTAAATTATAATACGATTTCTGCCTATTTTAAAAAGAAGGCATTGTTACCATTTATTTTATCCTATGAGTTTAGCGATATTTTTAAAGGAGAGAATATTAACAGACGAACATTACATGAGTTTAGTTTCGTTATGTTTTTCTAATGAAAAAATTAAAGTTATCAATTCTTTTTTTTACCTTTCTTTGGTTATCTTGTTCTCCAAAACTGAACAAGAAGGATTATGCTTTACCACAAAGCGATCTTAAACCAGAGCTTCAAAATCAAGAAGAATTTAATCAATTGCAATTAAATGCTGAAAATTTTAATCTTGTTTGGAATGAAAAAGTACCTCTGTCTGCAACTTTAAATGTGGTTTCAGATATGTTGGAAATTAGTCAGGATGAGAAAAACCTTTCCATTTATGGTCCTGACAGCCCCAATTCCTATAATGTAAAATGGGAATTCCTATCAGATAAAAATCCTACAAAAACCTTGATGATACCTCCGGGTTCATATCATGGATATAAAGCTCTGGAACAAGGTTCTATACTTTTATATTATTTGACACACAAATAT
>CALBHK010000382.1 GCA_937894565.1 uncultured Chlamydiae bacterium | reverse complement strand
TTTTACACCCGATCACCGTACAACTTAATTTCTTCGAAGCTGAGAATTCCCATATCCGGTTTCGTTTCGTCCATCTCAAAAAGCTGAAAAAACGCCATGCAAGCCGGATGCCCAGCCTGCTCAGCAGCTGCCACTTTGTCCGCGGCGGCCTTGCTTTCAAAGAACACGAGATCCGCATAGGTGCCTTCGCTTCCTTTTAGCAGAATGCGCTTGATAATCCCTTTTTGCTGCTGAACGAAATGGGCCTGAAACTCATCCGACGCCATAGAAATCGTTCTATCGTCTACGCCCGGCTTCGCTTTTCCGGGGGCTAATTGTATGTACATTTTATCTCCTTGAGCCGCGGAAAGTTTGTATTCCCGCAGTCATAGGATGATATCCGGGAAAGGCAGAAGTGTGACAGTACCTCCCAAAAAAAAGCAAAAGGGCCTTGCAGGCGAGGCCGTGAGCGTACTCGCTCTCTGCTCTCAGAGCACGCTACCCAACAGAGTTATCTTGCCATGGGCCAATCGATCATGGGGCACAGATATCTTCAGGAACTTCATCACTTAGCTCAATGAAGCCGCCAAAACTCCAACCCTCGACAGAGCCCGGACAACCATCTTGAACTACAACGTAATACCAGTAATTCTCGCTTGTGCCTACTTTCGCTTTTGATGCAGTACGGGCATGCGCGTAGAATTTGTATCCAGCGGTCATTGAATCTTTAGTTGTATACCTTGCTCTGTCACTTTCACTCGTAAATGGAAAAATTCCGCACGTCTCATATTCTGATTTCATCACCCGAAAGATCATAGCCTTGGCGTTTACTGTTGGCTGAGCGCGCACCTTCAGCGCTGTTTTCGATGTTGCCGTTGTTTTGCCTAAATACACGACTTTATTGGCATTCATATCTGCTAACGACCCGACCGGAATTGCAGAGGCTCTTTGCACATATTGACGCCAATCATTTTTAGAGTCGGCAGACCTGCATCTTAATCCATTTTTAAAAAAAACATTTTGTGGATTAGCTTTCTGACAAAAGATATTCCAGCTTCCATTCGTACTCTTGAGTGTAAGTTGGTTTCCCTTTTCGACAAATATGCCATCGAGAGCCAATTCAGTGTTCCGAGCTATGAAAGTCCTTTTTTCCACGTCTAGAAGAAGACAGCTTGTTGATGCCCATGGGTCATGGTAGACTTGATTCTCCGCCCGCATCTCAGAATGAATTATTACAATAAATAACGTCATTGATATTGATTTAAGCACAGTAAATTTCTCCTCGATTGGCTTGCACACAAGTTTGGTTTTATCTTGACCTTTAGTGACGCAAGTGTCATTAATTCAAACTGTAAAGCCCTTTTGCATCACCAAATGTACCCGAAGCACCTGCCTGAGCCTGCAAATGCAGGCCGGCGGGCGCAGGTATCTTTGGCGCGTAGGCCCGTGACCTTTCTTCAGGTCTCCGGCTTCGGTGCACCCTCTTCGGATCTCTCTCTTCAGAGGGGCCACGGTACCGAAATTAGCGCAGCAGGTAAATATTGTTGTTGGCCGCTGCAGTGCGGCCAATACTTTATTTTGTTTTCCTGAAATTAGCTGTAAATGTGCGACTTTTTCCATGCAGGCATTCGAAACTAAACCCGAACGGTTCTATCAGATTACGAACTTCCGTGAAACTCAACGCATCTGGATCCCCTCCCTGTTCAGTTATTGAAAGTAGGGCATTAGATTTGGCCACGCGACTCAGTTCCCGAAGCATCAATTCGGGTTCCTGAATTTCACCCAAGACAGTGATTAAGTATATGCAATCAAATTTGCCGCCTGGAAAATCAAGGGTCTTACCATCAGTCTGGGAAGCCGTGGCATTCGTAATCTTGCGTTTCGCCAGCCGCTTCGTGGCCCTCTGCACCATCTCCCGCTGCACATCGACTAGATGCAGAAAACCGTCTGGCAAATGTTTTGCCACGCATGGGCTAAAATATCCCGGACCGCAGCCTAATTCTAAGACTTCCCAATGACTTTCTAACCTCAATCGGGAAACCAGTTTTCTGGGAGATAGGTAGAAATTTCTCAATGGCAACAGCAGCATCCACGACCAACTTGGCGGATATAATCCCTTTCCTGTTAGCCTGTGCCAGGCTGTCTTTGGATCTGATGGTTCATTTTTCATGGTGCAATTGTATCTCCGCAATGGCCCACAACAGCTATTACACCCGCCTCATCCCAACGGATACTTACCTTGCTTGCTGTCGCGCACATACCGCGGCAGCATATAAGGTGGCACACGCAGCGCTAAGTCTGCATAGATGCCCCGGCCCTCGTCTTCTGCAACTTCAAAATGGGCAGAGCCAGTGACAGGGTCGAGCTGGTGCAGGTAATAAGGCTGAACCCCGGTCTTGATCAGAGCCATGCAGAGCTGCGCCAGGGTTTCCGCAGAGTTATTAATGTCTTTAAGGAGCACGGTTTGCGCATAGAGAGGAATTCCCGCATTGCGCAGCGCCTGGATCTTCTGCACCACCACCTGCGGGTGGCCCTGCAGAAACTGCGCCACCTTCAGCGCGTTGCGGCAGTGCTCGCGCATGCGCAGGTGCAGCGTCTCGGTGCCCTGCAGGATCTGCCAGGCGGCCGTCGGCGACAGCGCCGCGCCGTACACGCGCAGCGTCTCCATGCGGGCGCGCATCGTGAAGCCGAAGTCGCCGAAGGTCTCGTAGAACTTCACGCCGTGGTAACCCGGC
>CALBHK010000381.1 GCA_937894565.1 uncultured Chlamydiae bacterium | reverse complement strand
TTACAAAAAAAAACTTTCTCTGTACAGAGAAAGTTAATCAGCTCTATTTCCTTTACTGGACTTTGGACAAAAACAAAAAGCGCAAAATTAAAAAAATCAACAACTAATTCGAATTGGGGCTTGCAAAATAATTCATCTTTACGCTATAAAAATGTTTTTTATTAAAAACATGGGATAAAAAGATGAAAATAGAACAAACCGTCAAAACGATTTTAAATCCAATCTCAAATTTTAAAAAAATTTGCAGCAAAAAAAACTTAAGCGATCGCATCAAACAATTAGCCATTGGTGTTTTCAAACTATTAGTTTGGGCCCTGATTGCGCCCCCCTTAATAGGGGGCGTCATTCTTATTGGGTGCTACATCAAAGAGAACTGCTGTAAAAAATTACAAAACACAGAAAACGAAATTCACGAAGATAAGCAACAGGATAAACATCCAATTACACAAGATGGGTATGGAGCTGACGAGCCTATTGAACTGAGTGACGATCAGAGAGCCGTTTATTTGTTTACAAAATTTAAAGACCTTCATCAACCATCCTACGGTACAAAATCAGGCGTATTTATTGATATAAAAGCCGAGCCAAACAAAAATGCAGTCAATGAATCTAAATCCTTTCTTTATCAAATAACAAAAAAGAATACATCACAAGAAATCTTGATTCAATATGTATTTAAGAACGGATACAATAATCTTTCTGAAGAAGGGCAATTTTTTCTTTACGATACCCACCATCCTTTCGCGGAAAACGGTTTTATTAAATTACAGATTGCAGATGGGCAATACTACAATGTGAACAACTTTATTTCTGACGCTTTCAAAAAGAAGGAAATTGATATAAGCCCAGAAGAAGTTAATCTAAATATAATGGACCCCGAAAATTAGACAGGTATTGAAGTTACATTCTGTGCTAAAATTTTAAGATTAAGGAGATTTGAGCACATGAATAAAACATCAAGAACGCCAGCTTTCAAAAAGAAGATAGCTCTTCAGGAACAGTTTTAAAAGAAGTCTATTTTTAGAGCCTATGAGTGTAACTGAAGAGAGCTCCACTGTGCTGGACGCTGCTCTAAATTAAAAAACAGCTTTGCATCTTCTACACGCAGCTTATAAGCAAATCCCAGACGACTAAAACTGCTGGGATCATATCCATAAAGACAATGGGCAGGAATGAAAATAGAAGTTCTCTGCCTTTTTTGATAAGAATCTGTTTTCACAAATAATTCATGAGGATCGCATAGGGGACGGGTTTCTTCTATGCGGAATCTAGAAATTTCTGCTCCAACTGTTGGAGAAAATAAAAAGTGGTGGCAGAATCGTGTCGGCACAATACTCTCTTTCTGATCGCGCGTATCAAAGAAAATATCTATATCGGCAGTACTTGATTGATCTATCATTATAGCAATCCCCTTCTCGCTCCAACCTAAATAAACATCCGGAGAAGCCAATGTGGAAGGTCCAGCCTCCCCCATATCGGGGAGAAGATAGGATTTATCTAAAACAGCCCCCTTTTTAAAGGGGCTGTAGGGAATTTTAATCTCCATTAAGAAAAAAGATAAGGGAGGAAGTCCTAAATTAAACTCCCGCTGACCAAACATGGGCTTACTCCACTTCCTTTAAAAAACCAATAGAAAGCGCTCCTTTATCCAGCCACTCCTTAAATAGTTGTCTAAATAAGTGGCGCTGTTCTTCTTCTCCAAGTAGACGCTGAGCTTCCAGTGCCTTTTGCGCCACTTTAACAGTGTCTGTCGTTTTTTCTATTTTTTGCATTTGGAAAAAGGATAAATCTCCATTGGAGGGAGTATTCACCTTAGAATAGCTGCCGGGGGCAAGTTTAAGCAGCTCTTCTGCTTGCACAGAAGCTTCTCCATTTTCACTACGCAGGGCCCTGTAAGGAGTCTTTTCGAGCTTCCATTGCGCCTCAATGGTGGGCTTTTCATTAGAAGCATTTTCCTGGGAAGCATTTTCTGAAATCACCCATTGAGAAATTTTTTCTGGATTTTTTTGAATTTCTTGCTGGGCTTTTTCCACATACGAATAGAGGCGGCGCGTCGCTGCTACTTGAGGAGTGAGCTTTTCTTTTGCCTGAACATCAATTTTAGCTAAAATGTCTTTAAACACTTCCTGAGCGATATCTTGAGAGGCATCTTTAAAAGACTTCCACTCTCCATCCGCTCTACGAAAAACCTCGGGTTTGGCCAACCGAATTTTTTCATACTGGTCCTCTAAGTAGGCATCTAAAAGAGCATCTAAAGTCCCATCTTCTTTAGCTTGTTCAAAGCTTAGAATTTCTTCAGGAGTTTTTTCAAGCAAAGTGATGCGATAAAAATTTTGTCCGTCTGCAGAAAACTGCTTTAAAGTAATCTCTCTTTCCGTTGCCGCTACTTGCGCCTCATCCAATTGTTTCATCAATAAAGTGGCATCGCTTAAGCCAGCAAGAGGAGCTGGTCCCCCTTTAGAGCGCAGGCTTAAAACTTTTTCTTCTACAGGAGCGAGTGTTAGAGCCTCATCAATGCGCTCTGGATGAGCTGCAAGGATACGATCGCGGGCAAATTGATCCACACGTTTACGTGTTGCACTATCCAATTTCTGCAAATAAGCATAACGCTCTTCTTTTGTAGCTGCTTTAGAAATTCCCACTTCTGACATATTTTTTTGTAGTTCTTTCCAGTTTGCTTCCTGAGTCTCCCAATCCCACGTCTCTTTAAGGCTAATCAACGTTCTTAAGCGACGTTGATCAAGGGCCGCAACCTTAACGCGATATCCTTTTTGCACCAAGGCAGGCGTTTGAGCTTTAACCTCTTGAATAGATAAAAAGCGATTAGGCAGATCCAAAGAGTTCATGGAGAGATTTGAAATGCGGTTTAAATAAAGAGTGAATTTTTGCAAATCTCTAAAAGTAGACAATCTAAAAGCGCTGGGCAGACGATATAACTCCCCAACAGCCGCCATATCTGCATATTCAACAAATTGATCTAAAGCCAATGCATCTACCAAGGCTGATCCTGAGGTGTCTCGCAAAAGACGGCGAAAAAGCAGCACCTGCTTCCAAACTTCACTTGCTTGCGTTTGATCCAGGCGCATCGCTAAAAGTTGCTCGCTAAGCAACGTTTCAGGAGATTCTAAACGTTTTTGACTTTTTTGCTCATTTAAGCGCATATAAGTTTTCTGAGCGTTGCTGATAAGGGCAGCCCAGGCCTCTTCATTAGAAACCTCATAACCTTTTTGACGCGCAACAATGGCTCCATTAATAATAGCTTCAGCTGCTAAGCGGGTAAATGCAGGGCCAAACCAATCTTCTACAGTGTGGTAGCCAAATAAAAACAGATCCCCTTTTTCAAGCTGAGGATCAGCGCTCAGCCAAGGGTATTGACGCAATTGATAGGCAAGCACCTGGCGCAGTACAAAAGGAGTTAAAACTCTTTGAGATTGATATAAATCAATGCGCGCATCTATTGCCTGAGCAGATAAAGGATCTTCGCTTAAAACAAGTTGATCATATTGGTTGCTCATTTCTGGTAGAACATATCCCCAAGCAGATTTTGCACTTAAAAATTTTGCTTTAGGATGCTCATACAGGCTAAAATTCTTCTCACTTTTTAATCGTTTATCAAAATCTTTTTTTAGCTCTTGCGGGAAATATTGAATCAATTCCAAAGCCAAGCCTGTTTTCAAAAAATCAACAGACAGGACACCATCATTTAAAAAATTGGCCCCTCTTGCCCCAAAAGCAAATAAATCTTCCATATCTGTAGCAATAAAGGCTGTCATCGTTTCTAATTGACTACGAGAAATAGGAGTGCCATCAATGGCTTTAAAGGCCGTCGTGTCATTGGTGTGTGTATTGGTAAAGGCTGAGTAGGTACCAAAAAAAGAAAAAGATAAAACAATCACAATCGTCACAATGATATAAATAATTTTTTGATAACGTCTAAAAAATTCTAGCATGGGGTTCCTCTGTCATAATTGTGCATCCACATTAACAGATCTTAAGCCTTCGAAGCAACCCCGAAATTTCTTCTCGTGCCCGTGAGCGTACCCGTGCCCCTGCCCGAAACTTTCCCTTGTGCCAGTGTGCGCACACGGACACGTACCAAATCTTCAATGTCTTTCAGCATACTTGCGCAGCTATTATTAAAATGTTATGTAAAAAATTATGAACAATATAACAAACGAAATAGTTGTTGCAGGATTTTCAGATTATTTAATTCCTCTTGCAATAAACACTCCTTTTTCAGAAAAAAACAAAAAAGAAAATAAAGAAAAAGTT
>CALBHK010000380.1 GCA_937894565.1 uncultured Chlamydiae bacterium | reverse complement strand
CCTTTGAAATAGGCTACTGCCTCATCTCGAGAAAGCGTTCTGCGCTGTATGGGGTAATTGGCCTTGGCAAATTCATACATTTTAGCCTCAATTAGGGCTAAATCTTCTGGTGTAAAGGGCCTCTCAAAGGCAAAATCATAATAAAAACCGTCCTCAATCACTGGGCCAATGGTAACCTGTGCTGCAGGAAAAAGGGCTTTAACAGCCTGGGCCAGTAGATGCGCTGCCGAATGGCGAATAACTTCTAAACTTTGGGGCTGCTTTTCAGTCACAATAGTCAGAGCACAATCTTGGTCTATGAGGTATGAGGTATCAACCAGTTTATCATCTACAAGACCTGCAAGGGCAGCCTTGGCCAATCCCGGGCTAATGCTATGTGCCAGGTCGTAAACGCTTAGGGGCGCTTCAAAATGTTTGATACTTCCATCGGTTAATTTAATATTTGGCATAATGTTGTCCATACATCAGTATGAGGGGCTAAGGAAGAGTTGGTAGGCACGAGTGGGATTGAACCACCGACCACCACCATGTCAAGGTGGTGCTCTACCACTGAGCTACGTGCCTATTATTCGATACTCTAATATCAATGGATGGGGATTATATAGCTATTCCATAGCATTATGCAATATTTTCCCTGCATTTACTCTTACTTTAGATTGCTTACACCCTTTGCAGAGTCACTTTATTATACTTAATAAAACCTTAATTTTTGTGCACTATAATCAATTTATGTGCATTTAACGGTATGGGCTTGATATGACAGCGGAATCTAAAGAAGCAAAGCAAGGGTCAGAAATAGATGGGTTATTAAATAATCTAGCACAAATGCCTCTTGAATCGCCTTTAAAAGAGAGTGCGGAGCAATTTGTTAAGGAAATTTCTAGGATTATAAAGGCCCCTAGTTTTCCAAAAGATGCTGCAGAAAAACGCAACATTACTGAGCTTATTCAGAACGTCACTGCCTTCATGTCCGAAGGAGACTATAGAACCACCTTGAGGAAAATAAATCAGTTAACATCTGCAGTCGCTCCATTGAGGGAATATGTAAGGACTCTCGAACCTATATTACAAAATATTGAAAATGAGCTAATACAGGCTGCTCAGAGCGCATTTCCGGATCGATACCCCGGTTTCTCTAAACATATGTCCCTGGCCCAAAAAGTACATTATACAGGATTACTAAACGTCTATGCCCATTTTAATCAAGTGGCCATTCCTAACTCGCCACAAGATCTATTAATAAAAAATTTGATTGCATCATTTTTCCCCCGAGAAATAGCCACTTTAGAGGCAACATCCCTTGAAATTAAGGGCCAGGAAAATAAAAAGGTGCATCGACCTACATTAGACCTCTTTCCAAACTTCAATTTTTACACTCATAGTTATAAATTCCAGCAATTAAATTAAACCTCAAAGAAAATCTTTTTCTTCTGTTTCTGTACCGGTCGGCAATAATTTTGAATCGCTTAAGCATACCAATAACGTTCTCATTAAGAACGCGCTCACTTGATAGTTCACGGTTTATTTTCTTATCCTCTTTAGTTAGTGGATTTTTCTTTGTTTTTTTCTTCGGTAGTGCTGAGTTTTGGTGTAACCTTTGTATTCCTTGATAACCTGTATCAGTTAGGCTTTTAATGCTTGGATGAATATGGACTCCAGACTCTTTAAATAATCTAAAATCATGTCGTTTACCATTGGAAAAACTAGTACAAATAATTTCTTTCTTATTCTTATCTACTACAATTTGTGTTTTTAAAGTATGCCTTTTCTTTTTCCCCGAGTAGAAGTGTTTTTGTTTTTTTTAGGACGTTCAATCGGTGTTTCGGTCGCATCAATCAATATTACTTCGTACTCAACATCGCTTTTTACTAAAGCCTTGCGCCCAGGAAGACTAAATAACTTACTCTTTATTAATGTATCTTCAGTCCAGCGAATTAATTTATAAGCATAACTTTCACAAACCCCATAACTTTTGCTGATATGAAAATAAGTCCGATATTCTCGTAAATATTCCAATGTCATTAGAAGAATTTCTTCTATCTTTAATTTAGGGTTAGGTCCTCCCTTAGATAATTTCTCTTTTCTTGAGGCTCTTAAGACTCCAGCCATTTCCTCAAATGTTCCTCGTTTAACACCAGTTAGACGACGAAACTCTACTTCAGATAATTCTTTAATGCCTTCCCAATCCATCTTGGTTTCCCTAAATCCAATGCTCTCTTACATTTTTAGAAATTTTGAAAGGAAAAAGAGAATTTAGCAAGGATTTTAATGATTATATCTATAACTATAAGTGTAAAAATTGAAGTTTAGAAAGAGGTCTAATAATCCAGGACTATGTCGATGTTACTGGTCAACATCCTATGACGGATATGATTTTTTATCTTGCACAATCCAAGGTTAATCAATTAGATAAGTGCATTCAAGACAAGTTAGACCAAGCCTTACACTTAGCTAATAAAGTATCTAAAAATCCTGATTTAGCGATACGGTTTCAACTTGAAATTGAAGCAGGATATAGAAATCAGCTCACATTAAGCGATTTAAACCGTTTATTTATGTTAGCGGATATGAATGAATACCGGAGGGCAACGGGTTTAGATGATGCACAGATTAAAGCCTTGCATCAAGCTATGGCGCAATACGTTAATTTTTCTATTTTAAAAACACATTATGAAAAAATAAAAAAATATGCTGAAGAAGTGCGTCAAGACCCAACAGATCAAACAAAAGTTTATAACCTCGGGTATGAATTATTTGCAGAAAATATAGTACCAACAGACGATGCAGCAATGCAATTTTTTCAAAAGGAAGAGGGGTTGTTAATCAGGCCGGAGCAATATGATTCTATACATATGTTGTTGGCCAAAGACGAGAAAACTAATAATTTTAATAATGTATTAATCCAGGCGCGCATTGGTGGTGGGAAAAGTAAGGATGCGTTTTCTTCCGATGCTGGTTCCTTTTATTTCCCGAAGTAATTCATGTTTCTTACTCATAAGCAGCAAGCGGAATGATCGGGTATGTTGCCCTTTTTCCAGGTATTCCTTCAGCACCA
>CALBHK010000379.1 GCA_937894565.1 uncultured Chlamydiae bacterium | reverse complement strand
AAATCCTTTTGCCAATGGCACTAATAATGTGCCTGCTAATATCCCTGCAAATCTTCCTGCAAGTTTGCCTGGCGCTGGCATGGCACAACCGATGTACACGCCAAACCCCATCAATAGTCAGGCTCCTATTTTGCCAAAAGAATTGCCAGATCCCTTTTAGAGACCTGGCAATTCTCGTTGTTTTGCAGTGACTTAGTCTTCTTGCTGCGGCTTCTGGGTTGGGCTGCCTGACTTGTATTCAGCGAGATGCCTCCACCCTTGGTGCAAGATCAACTGATAGGCATAGACTTGCTCTAGCCAGCGTCTTTCGCCTTCTGGAAGATCTGGACGCTCTAGTCGACGTTTCAGTGAACCAGTAATTAGGCGAGTTTCTTCGATTGCCTTTCTGTACGAACGCACAGGCTTTTGCATTTGAGCCCATGAAGAAGGCTCTGTGCTGCGTTGGGCTGCTGGTGCTGCAACAGCTACCCGTTCTTGCCTTTCTCTTGGTTCTCTATCCCTGCCTTCTCTAGAATCGCGCTCTCGGCGTGGTTCACGATCGGCTCTGGCTGCTGGATCACGTTCAGTACGCTCTGGTCTATCAGCTCGGTCTGGGCGTTCTGTTCTATCTGGACGTTCTAGACGATCTGGTCTGTCGAGACGGTCAAGCCTATCGAGACGATCGCTATCCTTGCCTTCAACGCCAGCTTGAGCGGAACTGCCCAGTGGTGATTGTTTGCTTAGAACTTGAGTGGCTAGCGGATTCTCGATCACTTTCTTGTGCTTCTCGCCGCCGCCACGTCTTCTTTCTTTGCGTTTGGCGCGATAGCAATCAAGGCAGTCTCTCAGGCGCGGATTGTTATGTTCAAAAGTTTTGGCGCAAGTTTGACAAGTGAGAGAGTGCATAAACTTCTCGCCGTCAGTACTACCTTCGCCTTGTGAAGACTGTTCTTCGCTGGCATCAGCATCAGAAGAAGATTCTTCTTCTTCTTCTTTCTCTTTCTCTTCGATGTCTTCTTTGGGCTGTGCCTTGATTACTTTGGTAGCACGAGCTTTCCGTGCTGGTTCAGGCTTTACCTCTTCTTCCTCTTCGTCGTCCTCATCTCAGTCGTCTTTTCACTTGCTTGCATACTCGGAGTCCACTTCCACCTATTCCTAGTAATTGTCATCAGCTGAGTCGATACAATTTTAGATGTAGTTTACGTACTTTTTGTACTCCATTTGCTTTGGATCATCGACAGCTTCTTCTTTTATCTCTGGCATCGGAATCACAGCTGGCTTAATGAAGTTTCCTTTCGCATCAAAGAACCTTCAGTTGTGAATAATTGTGTGGGAAAACTCGTCCTTGAAAATGTCTTCTTTTAGAAACCTGCCGATTTTCTCTGAAATGATGGGGAATTTGAGGATTTGATTGATGTTAGGTCGCTTTCAAGAGTCAACTGTAAGTAAAGTGTCAACGAGAGCTCCAATTTTATCACTGTAAAATTTAGGAAGAGGAGGGTATTTCCCTTTGAGGATTTTCCTCGCTAACTCATGCAAAGAAGTGGCATCAAATGGGGGTCTCAAAGAGCACATTTCATATAGAAGAACTCCAAGAGACCAAATGTCAGAGGAGAATGAATAGGGTTTGTTCTCAATGATCTCTGGTGATAAATAGTAAGGAGTGCCAACAACTGTTTTTGCGATATCTTTTGTGTGCTCAAGAACCTTAGCTATGCCAAAGTCGCCAAGCTTTATCCAATGTGTTTTAGTGAGGAAAATGTTCTGACTTTTGAGATCTCAATGAAGAATTTTCCTGTCGTGGACATGCTTGATTGCAACGCAAATCTACGTGAACCATTCGAGGATTTTCTCTTCAGGAAGGTACTTCTTTTGTTACTTCAGATAGTTTTGCAGGTCTCCCCCATCAGCATAATCCATAACGATGCAAAGTTTCCCTCTCTTTGTTTTATAGACTTCTCAGAATCGAATGATGTTCGGATGGTTAAAAGCTTCCATAATCTTGGCTTCATCAAGAGTCTCTTTCTTTTCTTCCTCTGGCATTTGAGTAATGTCGATTTGTTTAATCACCGCCAAGCTCTTTTAAATTACTATTAACTTACTCTATCTGATTAACACTCTACTAAGTAAGCTTTTCCAAAACTTCCCTCTCCAAGAGTTTTGACCTTCTTATAGACTTCATAACTCTTTTTGCTCATCGCTCCTGTTTAAATTTATAAACATTCAGTTTCAACATTAGGGGTTTTGGGGTTTTGGGGTTTTGGGGTTTTGGGGAGATCGGAAGAGCA
>CALBHK010000378.1 GCA_937894565.1 uncultured Chlamydiae bacterium | reverse complement strand
TTAAAGTTCGCTCAAAAAAGATCTAAACTATACTTGACAACTCACATAGCAGGATGGGCAGGATAACTATACTTCATAGGGTCAATTCCTCTTTTCTTTTTAAAATTAAAGAAGGTTGAGGAGTTACTTATCAAGTGCAATTATCCTGCCCATCCTGCCGGCGATAGCCGATCCTGCCCATCCTGTTGTTCTTTTTTTTTCTTTTTACCCTGTTAACTACCATATCTTTTTTATCTTGCCCTGTGATAATCTTCCCAAAAACCTGAGTTAGAAATGGTCGACCCCAAAAACAGTTCCACTCATTTTCAAGGCAAAGAAGCCATTGGTCATATAGCCGAGGTGCAAGCTGAAGGCATTCTTTCTAGCCTTGAATCGCACTATAACCATGCTGTGGGTCATTATCAAGCAGCCTATGAAGCTGCAAGAGAAGCTTCTCTTGTTCTATCCATGCTCATTCTACTCCTTACTTTATTCTCTTCCCCCCAAGTTTTACCTCTTTTAATCATTTTTGCAGCAGGGTGGACCATTTGGAAGGTGGCTAAAAGTGCATGGCTCGGATGGCAGCGTTTAGAAAAATTTCACCGTCTGATCGCAGAAGAAAAATGGGAGATCGAACACCATCGTGAACAAGAACGTGAAGAACTTATTGCTCTATATGGGGCCAAAGGCTTTGAAGGGGCGTTATTAAAAGAAGTGGTGGATGTCTTGATGTCGGATGAAGACAGGTTGTTGCGCGTCATGATCGAAGAAGAGTTAAATCTCCAACTTGAAAACCAGGAACATCCACTTAAAGAGGCTTTTGGAGCTCTTTTAGGCTCTTCTATCTCTTGCACGCTTATCTTATCGACATTTTATCTATTCCCTTCTTGGGGATCCCCTTGGGTCCCTCTTTCTCTTGCCCTCTTCATCATGGGGGTGGCAAGCGCTTTTTCGGCCTTTGAAAAAAAAAATCAGAGCATCCATGCCGCAATATGGAACATCTCTATCGGAACTCTATGCTTAATCTGCATCTATTTTCTATTTGAAACCTTCCTGTCGTTAGCGAGCACCTAAAAATGATCCACCATAAAACAGCGCGCCATCCCATTGTTTTTACAGAATTTTTCGATTTAGGGCTACCTGAAGATAAAAGCCCTTTTCTTACCCCTTCCTCACGCTTATGGGCTAAAAATTTAGAACTACGACTTTCTCTTTTATCTATTTTTTTACTAATCGCAAGCTATTTACTTCTTCCATTTAGCTTCCTCCATCCTCTTTCTTACCTAACCCTTTCCTTCGTTTACATCACCGTCGGTGTTCCCTCTTTAATTGACTCGGTAAAAGATATCAGTCGCCTAGAAGTCAATATTGATGTTTTGATGGTATTGGCAGCTTTTTCTTCTATTCTGATTGGCAGCCCCCACGAAGGCGCTCTCTTACTTGTTTTGTTTGCCCTCTCTCATGCCATGGAAGATGCTGTCACAAATAAAGCGTCCGGGGCCATTAATAGCCTTTATAAAATCGCTCCCACCAGTGCAACAGTTTTAACCGAAGAAGGAATGGCCCTAAAACGCTCTATCAAAGATATTAAAATAAACGAGCGCATCTTAATAAAAGCCGGAGAATTTGTCCCTTTAGATGGCATTGTAGAAGAAGGTTCGTGTTCTTTAAACCTAGTTCACCTCACAGGAGAAAACCTGCCCGTAACAAAAACAATAGGCG
>CALBHK010000377.1 GCA_937894565.1 uncultured Chlamydiae bacterium | reverse complement strand
AGTTCAGACGTGTGCTCTTCCGATCTGCAATCAATTTTACCCTCTTTTAATCGTAAACGTTTAATTGAGCATCATATCCCCTTTATCATCCCTGGAAATCAGATGTACTTACCTCACTTTGGCATTGATCTGCGCGAGTATTTCCGAAAGATCCACACAAAAAAAAAGGAATCCTTCAGCCCTGGCACTCAAGCTACAGTCATTTACGCACTTTTACGCGAAACAGATGAGAAACTAACTCCTTCCGTACTTGCCGGCAAATTAGGTTATACTCTCATGACAATGACACGAGCCTTTGATGATCTTCAAGCCGCAGGAATAGGAGAATTTCTTCGAGAAGGACGAGAGCGTTATTGGATTATCTCTAACAAGCGCTCTCTATGGGATCAGGCAAAACCTTTTTTGCGCAATCCTATTAACAAACGAGTCTGGATAAAAGGCTTTTTGCAAAAAAGTTTAGCAGAAGCAGGATTATGCGCCCTTTCATATTATTCACAGCTATCCCCTCCCCTTCTTTCTGTTTTTGCCGTTGGATACAACCAATGGGTGGAGCTGAAACAATTAGGTCTTGAGGAATTGCCCCTATCGGAAGAAGCTTCTTCAGAATTAGAAATTTGGAATTACAATCCCGAACTTTTTGCAAAAGATGGGATAATCGACCCGTTTTCATTGTATTTATGCTTAGAAGCGAGTGGAGATGAAAGAATCGAATCCGCTCTAGAAGAGATGATGGAGAAAATTAAATGGTAATCGGCCTCAATCGTTTTAGACAGCATTTCGCTCCCTATGCAAATCAATATGTCTTAATTGGAGGCACAGCATGCACAGTCATCATGCAAGAATCAGGCATTTCTTTAACCATTTGATAAGATTAAATATTAAACCAAAGGCATAGCTGCTGAGGATTGGAAATGGTTGGTTTGAATAATAAAGCGGCTTAAGTCGGTAAAGACTTAAGCCCTTTAAGAAAGAAGATAACGAAGCCTTGTTCAAGGGCCTTTACCTTCTTACGGTTTGGCATGCTCGGAGCCGGACTCGAACCGGCACAGTATTGCTACCGAGGGATTTTAAGTCGCTTCAGATATGCTGAGGGGCACATACTACAAAACACAAGCACAACTCCATGAGCACTTTAAGTAAGCCCCGATTATGCCCGGCTAATCCCTTTTATGCCAGTTTTTTTTGGTCTAGTGCGTAAAATTTGCGTAAAAAAGAAGATATTCTCAAATATGGCTGGCTGTGATAATCTTTCAATACTTGTTGTCATCATAGCCTGATTTTTTATCTTTAAGCCTTCAAACCATCAATCCCACACTTCACACATATCATCCTGCATCCAAGATAGACTTTCGATCGCGGGTCTCGCACAGTTCTCATAAAATCCAGCCCCTTTACAGCATTGATAGCAAAAGTTTCTAGCAATCTGTACAGAAACTAAACAAGCTGAATTACACTGAAAAGAATGCCTGAAATAATAAGCGCACAATAAATCGGCTGCAAAAGCTACTTGTTCGCAGTTCCATCTGCAATCTAAAACGTCTCTTGTTTTTTTATCGCAACTTGCACCGCAACCACACTCACAGCTTGGCTTTCTTTTTGCAATCATATTTCCTGATTTTAGAAACTTTACATCTGCCTCTGATTCACATATACTGTTCCCAGCTGAATCTGAGAATTTTAGGCTGTTCCAAGTACGATATG
>CALBHK010000376.1 GCA_937894565.1 uncultured Chlamydiae bacterium | reverse complement strand
CCATTGCTTTGATGGAAACTTATCAAGCAGAACAAAAAAAAATAGTGCAATTTGGCTTTTCAAAACCCCTGCTAGATTCTATTTTACATATTTATTTTAACGGAGTTTCACATGAATAAAGTGTTTATCATATTTCTATTATTTCCGCTTATGGTCTGCGCCTCGGATGAGAGAAAACTCTATGCGGAATACATGGGCCACCTACTTTGGAAGCGTTCTTTAAAAGATCGATCTATAAATTATGAAGATATTTTGAATGGGTTTAAAGAGGCTTCAGAACAGATGCCCGCAAAAATAAGTGATCAAGAGGCTATGCGCATCTTCTTTGAATTGGAAAAACAACAATTTGAAGAGTTAGCAGAACGTAATTTACAACAATCCGTAGCATTCTTAAGAGAAATAGCCTTTCAAAATGAAGTAGTGTCATTAGTAGAAAACAAAGTCTATATGAAAATACTCCAAGAAGGAACAGGCGCAGGTCTATCAGCTCACGAATCTGGACTATTTAAGCTAAAAGCTTATAGGCCAAATGAAGCGCCCTTTTATGAAAATAATAAGGGGATTATGCAGACGCTTGATGTGGCCATTGAAGGCTTTGGCAAGGGAGCATTGGGCATGAAGATAGGAGAAAAGCGCATCATTTATATTCACCCTGAATACGCCTACGGAACTTATAATCTATCTCATCCAAACACAGTCGTTATTATTGAGGCTGAGAGAATTGCTCATTAAAATGAATGGGTTTTTTTGTTTTTATATGTTGTTTTAAATAAAAATCGGTTATTTTCTGTACTCAGAGGATTTAGGGGGAAATAGAATGAAGATTTCATGCAATTCGATGATTCAGAAAAATCGACCATATTTATTTCCCATATTTTTGATCCTTTATGAATTTTGTACGAACATGTCCAATGACATGTATCTTCCAGCTCTTTCCCTTATTGCAAAAGAGTTTCAAATCGGCATTAGCCAAGTACAGTTAACAATTACGGCATGGCTTGCCGGAAGTATGGCTGTGCAACTTATTGTCGGTCCTTTGACCGATCGATATGGACGCAGGCCTATCCTTCTTGGCGGCGGCTTGCTTTTCTTGCTTTCTGCTTTAGGCTGTAGTTTTGCCCCTTCTATTGCCTGGCTTCTTGTCGCGCGTTTTGTGCAAGGCATTGGGGTCTGTACAATGATGGTTGCTGGATATGCGAGCATTCACGATTTATATGATGACCGAGAAGCAATTCACATTCTGATATGGATGGGGACTGCAGCTGTTGTGGCTCCTGCGATTGGGCCTGTGTTGGGCGGTCTTCTCCTTTTACTGACAAACTGGCAGGGTATTTTCTTAAGTTTATTTATCTTGGGGATGATTTCCTTGTTGGGTTTGTGGTTTTTCATGCCGGAAAGCTCTTCCCCCCCTCACAGACTGCCTTTAGATCTTAAAACTATTCTTACCGCTTACCGTAAAATTCTTACTAACCATTCCTTTATCCTATCAGCCATGTCATTTGCACTCGCTTATGGAGGGATCATTGGTTGGATTACAGCTTCTCCTTTTATTTTGATGGAGAATTTGGATCTTAGCCCTACTCAATTTGGGTTTTTACAATTCCCTGTTTTTGGCGGTTATATTGTCGGCGCGCAGTTTGTTAAACGCCTGATGGAAAAAATCGGTAAAGAAAAATTGATCACTTTGGGGCTTACGATTGCAGGGGTGTCGGGAATTTTACTCCTTGTGTTTGCCTTTGTTATTCCTAACGATGCGTTTTCTTTTGTCTTTCCCATGATGCTCTATGCGCTTGGATTTGGATTTGCAGCCGCTCCGCTTAACCGGATTACATTAACTGCTACTAATGAACAGAAAGGCGCCGCCATGGCTATTTTTTATTTGTTAATGGCTATTTCAGGGACCTTTATTAGTTTGTTTCTTAGTTTGATGAGTGAGACAATTTTCTCTTCCTGCCTCTTGATAGCTGCAGCTGTTATCTTGTCTTTTGTTCTGAATAGAGTTCGAAAAAATCGCGCAGGGATTCTTTAAAATTGTAAACAGTCAAGTAACCCGACATTCCGCTCTTCTTAGGTTGAAAAAACGTAATCTTTTAATCCTCAGAGAGATGAAAAATGCTCGGAATATTTATAAATATTCCTGCGCTTTTTTATCTCACTGAGAATCAAAATATTACATTTTTCTAACCAGGGAAGAGGGGAATGTCGGCTTTAAGGTTATATAGTGATTTAAAATTTAAACCACTATAAATCGATCCAGATGGGTGAGCTCCACGCCATGTGCCCATCTTCTTGAGTCACCCTTAGGTAATAAAAAACAAAGGCAGGCTTTTTATCCTTTCCCCCAATAACCTGTTTAACCAAAGGCGTTAGATCATCATATACAAATGAGAACTTGTAGTCATTAGGCTCATAGCTATGCAAAACAGATCCATTTAAAACAATTTCTACGCTCAGTAGTTTCTGCGTCCCTGCTGCAAATCCCGATAAGTGGCGGATCACCTTAAGTCCCGGTCTTTCATTAGCTGAGGCTTCCTGTCCCATCCTTAAATCGGCGACTTTGAAATCTAGTAATATACGCTCTCCTGTTGTGGCAAAGCAAGAGCGTTTATAAAGAGCATCAAATAGAGCTTCTCTTGTATGGACAGCGGCAATGATGCCTGTCATACCAGCAGGGTATTGCGCTTGATCAGAATCGTAGAGGCCTGAAAAAATTTCACGATCGTCGAGGCCACCGGCAACAAACCCAAAGCGACAATTTTTTTGAAGAGCATTGATTAAAAAGCCTTCATTGCCCTCTCTGTAATCATTTTTTCCCTTCCCTTCAATAGGACAGAGATTGTCCTCTTTCTGACTTCTCTCACTACAGCCCCAACAGTTATAGATTTCTACTACTCTTTCAAATTCGGGATCAAAATTTTTAAAATCAAATTCCAGCCCCTTAGCCGCCGTAAAAAGGGGCACGCAAAGCACCTCTTTTGGATTAAACGTTTTATACATTTTTTTAAGTGAGTTATAACGTGCATCCTTAGATCTAAGAAGGGGTTTGTTGTCTTTTGCGTAAATAATCTGACGCACACCCTCTTCTTTAGGTTTACCGATGTATTGGAAGCCAGTAAATGCTGCCAGTCTATTCTCTTCGTTGAATTCAGCCACAGAAGTGCAGATAGTTTTCCATGTTTCATTGTCCATCTCTTCGCAGCTTTCAAAAGGAGAGGTAGCAAAAAAGTTGAAAGCCAGATCATCTCTGATATGACGCAGACAGCTTTCAATATTTGTGGTCGCATCTGTGCGTTCCGTTTCGCCGTGAAGCTGTCCCCAATAGAGATTGCGCTGTTCTTCAGCTTGACAAGAGATAGGAGCAGAAGAATAGGTGATCTGGGTATTTAAATCTTTTAGTTTTAAATAGTAGATCCCATCTTCATTAAAATAGAGATTAGGGAGAGTTAAGTAGCCTGTTTCCGGTACAAAGAGCTTCCATTTTAAGTTTTCTCTAAACCCCTCATAAGAGAGTTCCATCAAGGTATCCCCAGCATGATAGCTTGTTAAATTACCATAAGCATCTTCAAAGCGGACGACTACATCAAAGCGTTTATTTTTAGCGACAAAGGAAGGGCTGACAATTTTAACATGCTCTAATTTATTGCCTCGTATATCTACGTTAAAGATTTCCGGATCCCCAAATTGTCCTTTACCTTTGGGATCTATGTAAAGGTGAAATTGTCTGCGTCTTTGGACAAAAGTTTGAGCCTGGTTGCCAACCTCTTCTGTTTTACCTTTCTTTGCCTTAGCCTCTTTAGCTTCTTTTAATGCACCCATGACAATAGAAATTGTCTCTCCGCCCTTGATGTCGGTTGGCAAGGTGAAAAAAAATTCCGGCACAGGGCTATCTTTCCTAGCGATCTCTTTACCTTGCACCACTTTGTCATTAGGCAACAGAAGGTAGATGAGATTATCTGCCTGTTTTAGATCTGCTGTAGGCACTTCCCAATCGATGATGCGTAATTCCTTACCCATGTCAAATTTCAAAACGGCTCCTTTGGGGAGTTTGCTACTAGGAGTGTAGTGAAAGGTCCAGGTTCCAATTTCGCCTGCGTGAATCGTTTGGGGGGAAGCTGCCATGTTAAAGTCCTCTTTCAGGTTATTTAGCTATTTTGCCTAAAGCTTCTTTCTTTTTCAACTCTTAGAGAAAGAAGAGAGAGGAAAAGGAAGAGGGAGGGGAAGAGGAAGAACTAACCGCAGAGCCGCAAAGTACGCTGAGGAAACGCAGAGCATGAATGAGATTATCAACGATCAAAACGATAGAAAAAATTTAAAGGAATCTTGAGAAATTATTTATTGGCTGCAAAATTTTT
>CALBHK010000375.1 GCA_937894565.1 uncultured Chlamydiae bacterium | reverse complement strand
TGTCAGCATCTTTAGCTTTTTTTATTTTCGTTTTTAAAGGACTATGCCTATACAACTCTTTCTTCATCACTTTGGAGTCCTCCTTCATGTTTGTTATCTCAGCGTGTTTTGCGGAAAGCTCGATATCATGAATCTTCTTTAGTTGCTCAACATCATTCTCGCGTTTGTGTTGTTTGTCTTTAAGCTGCATCCATTTTATCATACAAAATCCAATAACAACAGCCAGAACTGAAAACAGCGCCCAGGGATTATTTACGTTTGATATGGCTTCACTTATTTCCATAACGATAGCTGGTTACCGCATTTAAATCATGCTCAAAGCCATCTTGCTTTATCTCGATTCGCTGAACCCTCAGCTTTAAGTCGTTGATCTTTTCGTTTTGCTTCTCAAATCCATCTCGCACGCCGTTCATGGCCGCGAAGTAAACCCCAAGAACAGTTATGCAAAAGCTGCAAGCCGCGATAACAATCACCGTAACTCGACCTATTGGTAATGTTTGATCTTCTAGTTTCATGGCGTTCCGAAAATTTTTTTTTGATTAGTTTCAGTCAAATTCATCCCACTCGTAATGCCCCTCCATTTTTCCAAACGTTATTTTACCTTTTAAAAAAAAAGGATGATCTTCGTTTCCTAAGTCACACTTAACACTCACAAAACTCCAAGGCGAATTACCTTCGGTTTCATAAATAACACCTGGAAGTTGTTTTGCATCCCATTGCGAAACACCTTGATTTTTTAACAAGTCACGATCCTCTTCAGTTGTGTTATAAATTACACGAAAACTAACGGTTGGTATTTTTGGATCAGGCATCATTTTGATATTTTTTAAAATAATTGCACATCGCAAATTTTCTTGAGTTAAAAAGGATAAACAGAGCCTGACGCTATCGTTGCGATCTCACCAGAGGTTAAAACTCGACCCCATTTATTAGCTTGACAGACTGCTCCTGGAAAAGCAGCACTTGCCGTGTAGTCTCCGGCTCTACCAAAAGCCATGTTACTTGACGGGTCGTTTATAGCCTGTGCTTTAGTAATCAAAGACGTGTTTGTGAGAACCAACACGCCGTCAACATAAATACAAATTTCAGAATATGTGCCGGCGCCAGAATTAGATCTAGTCGCTATAATATTATGGAATGTGGTTGTGTCCGTTATAGATCCTGGAGCTGAAAATGTTACAAATCCACCTGTACACAATATTAATGTTGGTTTACTGTTTAAAAATTCGAACAACACGCTTCCTGTAAGAACACTGCCAGACGCGGCAAGCTGACCCAAAAATACCTGCTCCGAATTGGATGTGCTTGCTCTTTTAACCCATGCGCTAATAGTCCACTCATTCGTTCCTAGCGTGAAATCGGAAGAGTCAGCAATAAGGATGTTAGAGTTTGAGTTTCCAGTAAATATCGCCGACTGCTCTCCACTTATTCCTGTTCCGTATGTTACATTGCTTGCTGTTCCGTTATTAGTCCCAACATTTTTATTGGCGTTTCCATTCAACGAATAAGACCAATTGAGGCCTGTAAGTAATGAGCTGGTTCCAGTACCAGAAACAGAAACATTCTCAGTAGAAGCTCCTGTGCTCGTACACGCCACGTTTCCAGACTTGTACCCGGTTGAACCTGGCGAAAATTTAACGTAAATAGTAGTAGTTCCAACCGTTCCGCCGGAAGGCGTCAATGTAATAGGCGAACTGCTGTAACCGCTCCCTGAAGTAAGTGATAATGTGAAGTCAGTTGGAGGTGTTATAACTAAGTCATCTGTCAAAGCAACAGCTGATACATCAAAACTATTTGAAGAACTTGATTGGCCCTCCGTGGTATCTGCGAACGCTGATAGAGAATTTGTAGATACAGTAATTACAGGAGCAACAATGCTTGTTCCTGTGATAGAAACATTTTTAGTCGCCGCGTGATCGCTAACATGCGAAATGTTACCACTATATGAACCTGCAGTTGATGGAGCGAAAACGCTGTAAATATTCGTTGGAGAAACTGCCTCGCTAATAGGCGTCAATGTAATAGGTGAACTACTGTAACCGCTCCCTGAAGTAAGCGAAATAAGCACTCCTGACGGAGGTGTTATGACGATATCATCAACAAGATCTACTCCCTCAATCGAGTGAATCTCTTCTGCACTAACCTCATTTTCATAAGTTGTGTCATACGCGATTGATGTTGGTGACACTGTGATTGTAGGAACAAGACCATGACCTGTGACATTCACTAATTCGGAAGAAGCATCGATTGACGAAACGATAATGTCCGTAGAATCCGAGCCCTGAGAACCAGGAGCATAAATTACGTAAATCCTCGTTGTTGTAACGACTCCTGAAACAGGAGAAATCCTTAATATCGAATCATCATATCCTGACCCATTTGTTAGAGATGTTAAAAAATCACCTGATGTTTCAATAAAAAGATCATGTGTTAAACCAACGGCCGACACGTCAAAATATAGTTGGTTACTATCTATTCCAACTAAAATACCGCCAAATGCTAGTGAGTTATCTGAAACACTAATTTCTGGTTGAACCAGGACCTCTCCTGAAACGTCTATTTCAAAAACATCGGCACCAGGTCCTGATATCGAAACGACTGCATTTTTTATACCAGCAGACTGTCCTGATTTCAACCTGATCTTATAAATACTTGCAGTGCTTATTTCGCCTGATGTATATGGCACAGTAAAAGCCGAAGATCTCCATGTGATTCCGTCATAGACCTCAGTCTTTGAATCAGGTGTAACTGTAATGTTTCCAGCTGACGGAGATAATCCGTCAGCTAACAATTGAAATGACATTGACTCATTCGATGGACCAGAACCCTGATAATATTCAAGACCAGAAACTGTATCAAAAACAGAAATATTACGAAATGCTACTGCGAATGGCGCCTCTGGTAAAGGATTAAAATTGTACAAAGAATTAAGATACGGTCTTCCGTTCGCATCTTCTAGTATCATCGCGCGAACTATTTGATCGGTACTCATACCAATCCTGTTAGCGTTTATGTACTTTGACGGCATTATGAACTTGTGGTGTTTAAATAAGGTGATTCGTTCTCGTCGGAAAGGATCATCATTCTAAAAACTTGCTCCAGGCTCAAACATTTTCTCTCGTTGCAGTTAAAATATTTCTCCAAAGAAGTGCCAGATGGATTTGTATGAAGAACTGGATTTCCTTCTCCATCGTCATAAATCATGTCACGAATGACTTGTTCTGTTCCCAGTTTTGGGTCACATGAAAAATAATTGTCTCCAGTTGCCATTAGCAGTTTATTTCTTCGTTTTTTGTAAAAGGTGTAAAGCATGCTTTGTCGAGCATGTACTTGTATTCAATTTGCAGTGAGAAATAGTCGAATGGGTGCATCAAAAACTGAGTTTTCTCTTCATCGTATGAATACTTCGCGAAAGGATTAAAGCTCTTTGGGTCCTGTGCCAGAACACTCACTTCGCCGCGCTGGAAAATTCCGCTGTTGAACGGATTCTCCGGGAAAGCTGAAATAAATGTTGTAATAATTTGAGATGTAACGGAACAGCCGGCAGCCCCGAGTTTATTCTGGTTTAGCCAGCATACAAGCCTATATTGAGCCTTCCATGCGAATTTTCTACCGTCGCGTCCTAAGTACTGGTTTGCTACGTCTTCGAAGTAAACCATGCACCCAAGGCTTGAATTTGGAATAAAATCCTTGTAACGACCAGAGGCGAAGCAATCCGACAATGACGCATCGCATGACACTGGAAATGTCTTTTTAACCGGCTTGTTATCCTTGTCCAAATCAACTTTTGTGATTGGCTTAACTACTCCTGCAAGTTTGTCAATGAACTGATTATCCCCGGAGCCGCCAACAAGGAATGGCTCCAAGAAGCCTTTAAGGATATTACCTGCCTCAACTATCATAAAAAAAAGGCCTCACTAGGAGGCCCCTAATTTTGGTTTTAAGACATTCGGGTGTGGAGACCAACACCTGTTTTGTAGTATATGCCTCCAACCGGTATGGCAGGAGAGCCTGCAGCAGCTGCAGCATCATTGGCATACGACTGAATGTCGTTCAAGAACGTTCCTCCGTTTGGCAACGCGAGGCGAATGGCTGGTTTAGTTCCAGCTAAACCAACTAGCCGGCGAAACAATTGCTTTAAGGTCTGCCCGTTGTTTGAGCAGTCATTAGCTTCAAGTGAGTTTCCGTCAACAAACACAACCCTAATAGCGGCCTCTCCGGAAGTATTTTTGGTTGTCATGGACTTAACCAACTGTTCGTCCGTAAGCTGGTTGTTTGTGCAATCTATGTAATCTGACATTTTGCGATTTTTTTAAAAGGTTAGAAAGGAGAAGTTGTACGACACTCCGAGATCGG
>CALBHK010000374.1 GCA_937894565.1 uncultured Chlamydiae bacterium | reverse complement strand
GTCCTTCCTGACGTCCTTCTTGCAGCCCTTCTTGACGTCCTTCCTGACGTCCTTCCTGACGTCCTTCTTGCAGCCCTTCTTGACGTCCTTTACTTTCACCTTTCTCAAATGCCGCTTCTTTAACAGCCTCATCCGCTGCTTTTTTCATTTCAATAGACTCGTAATTATTGAGTTCGTTTTCGGACCAACTAAACCGATCGAGCTCTTCATAAGCTCTCTTAATGATTTGATCTTCCCCAGTAAGCGCTTCTAACTCTTCTTCTGTTGTCTCTTCAGCGTATTTGAAGAAATAGGCCCACTTCTCTCGAAGAACCATCTTTTTCACGTCTTTCTTTGTCTTTTTAAAAAGGGGGAGCTGCATGAATAGCAGCTGAATCGCATGGATATCATGCTCATTAGTCTCTAAATCCTTGAGTCCTATTCTGGATAGCCATGTTTTTTTATTGGGAAACGGAGCAAAATCTGTAATTGCAAGGAAATAAACGTCTTTTAAATTATAAAATTTCTTATTTCTTGTTCTCTGGGAGCAATACGCTCTAGCAGCATAGTAAAGGGCGCGCCTGTCAAATCCCTTTTCATGAGAGAGTTGCATTTCTATGATGAATCTGTTTTTATCTTGATCCTCACACATGACGTCAACAACTGAAACTCGAAGGGGGGCAATTTCAGGGTCTTGTATCGTTTTTAAAAAAGTGACTTCTTTTATGAGAGACTCTCTACTGAGAACATCATTCAAGAAATGAATCAGAATATCTTTATTCCTTTCACTCCCAAAGATACGCTTAAAGGCCAAATCATTGCGCGGATTAAGAAATTTACTTGCTACCATAACTACCCTACTCAAAGGGATACTTTTACCCCTGGCTCCCCTAATTTTAGCGGATTGTGATAATTTTGCAAACTTTCATTTTTGGCGATAGTCGCATAATTTTTTGTGTTCGAAAATGACTATTTTTTGAGGGACTCGATTTCTTCAATGGAAAGACCTGTATCTTCTGCTATTTCTTTAATGGGACGATTTCTTTTGAGCATTTTAAGGGCGATTTCACGATCTCTTTGTTGCCGCCCTTCTCTATGCCCTTCCTCAATCCCCTCTTGTTTAGCTGCATCTATCGTTGCGACATGATCTCTTTGATCATCCACACTTGCTTCATAGGCTTTTCTCTTCTTAGGATCTGAAGAAAGCATCTCTAGCCTCTCAATCGCTCTTTGGAAAATAGGATCTTTTTTGAGAGCCTCTCTATCTTCTTCTTTAAGAGAAGGAGCGTCATTCAAGATGTAGATCCATTTTTCTTTGTCTGTCTTGAGATTATTGAAAGGTTTTGCTTTAAATTTTTTGAGATCAACGAGGGTTGCTTTCCAGTGATCAAAGATATGATTGTTTGAGGCTGAGACCTCTGGATTAAATCTGTACGTCTCCACGACCCCATGGTGATTTAAAATACCGTTTTTTGCTTTATGATCGCGGTGAAAATCCGTAATGGCAACAATATGGACTTTGGGAAGATCTCTCCACCCAATTTTTTTCTTGGGTTTCTCATTTTTGGGGTGAGTGTGGTACTGGTACTCAATTTGTTCGGTATAGTCCTTACCCAAGTAGTAGAGGAGCCTTTTATCAAACCCTTCATGATTGTAGGTCTGCATCTCAATGATGTAGCGCTCTCCCCCTTTGGTTTTGACAGAGAGGTCAACAAAGGTAGAGGGCTTGCCAACTTCAACACGCATCTTTCTAGGATCGATAAACTCTTCGACTTCAATCCGATCATCCCCTTCAAACCCCAAGACAACGTTGAGAAAACTCTCCAAAATTTCTTTGCTACTTTTGTCTCCAAAGAAATCTTTAAAAATCACGTCTATTTTTAAATCCAATAACTCAATCATCCTCATGTCTCCTACTCCCCTTAATTTAACATGTTTGAGTGATTTTGTGTACTCTAACTTTTCTCTTGTAAGCGCAAAATGATAATGTCACCCTTTAGCAAAATAGAAATGTCACCTTTGATAGATTTGGAGGCTGTGGAGGTGCCCTATGAAGGAGACATTGAAAATGACGCTAAAAGAAGCCGAGCGCCTTAGTGTGATGAGACAAATAGATAAGAAAATTTTGACAATCAAAAAGTGCAGCGAAGAGCTTGGATTAAGCCTAAGGCAAGCTAAAAGATTAAGAAGACGGTACAAAGAACAAGGGGAACAGGGACTAATCTCCTTAAAAAGAGGAAAGACAAGTAACCGTAAGACTGAAGAATCTATAAGAGAGCAAGCCCTAGAGCTGATTAAGAGGAAATATGCAGATTTTGGGCCAACTTTGGCAAGTGAAAAGCTGGAGGAGATCGAAGGGGTAAAAATATCAAGAGAAACTGTGAGGAGCTGGCTAATAGAGGCGGGAATATGGAAGACAAAAAGAAAAAAAGAACAGAGGGTGCACCAAAGAAGAAAAAGAAGAAGTCGATTTGGAGAGTTAATTCAAGGAGACGGATCC
>CALBHK010000373.1 GCA_937894565.1 uncultured Chlamydiae bacterium | reverse complement strand
TGTTGAGAAGCTCGGCCGCAGTTATGCCTGAAGCTATGCTAACTGAAATAGCTGCTACCGAAATGTGTGCAACAGAAAATGCAGCTACTTTAATTCGATTAGAAAATAGGGTTATATCTCCAAAAATTGAAAGAACTATAGCAGCTATTGAGGATTTTTTAGGAGGAAAAGGACAAGTGATAACAAATCCTCGTGGTGATATGGTTCTAATGCGAGGTAATAAGAAAATTCGTTTTGATTTTAACTACACCCATGGTGAAATGCCTCATTTTCATTTAGAGCAACAAGTCCTAAATGGTAAGAAGTGGAAAGATGCCGGTTCTGAACATCGTTATTATTTTACAAAGGATGGATTATGAAATGGCTTGCTAATTCCGAATCTCTTAAGCCTAGATATTATGAAATTGAATATGATCAATATTTTGGTTTTTATCTTTATGTATTTGAAGGTGGGAGATGTACATACGATCATCTTCAAGACACATTAGAAATTGCCATGGAAAGTGCATTGGAAGATTACGGAGTGCCTATAACAGCTTGGAAAAAAGTTGAAGAATCATGAAAATTTCGTTAAACGAAATAAAAGAAATCTTAAGTGATCTGATACACGAGAGAAAATCTAGAGAAGAAATAGCTTCTTGGGCTCAAAAATTGATAACAGCTCAGGATAATAATAATTTAGAGTATAACCCTTCAAGGGAGAAAAAAAGAATATGGGGGGTAATTTCTTATTTAACAGGGGTAGATCTGCTAGATATGGATGGTAGTTACTTTCATTCATTGGAGAATTTTATTGATTTTATAAAAGAGATGAATTTGTCAATTGATATATTTGTGAAAGAAAAAATAATTAAATTAACCCCGGATGAACTCTGGCCTCTATTAGGTGTCCTTAATGAAATTATGGCATCAGGAGTACAAAGACCTGATCCAAGAAAGGTACCTGGAGCTGTACGTTGGGATGTTCCAGCTGGTTTTAGGGAGGGTGATGGAGTTTGGGGGTTGGTTATTCAACCCGAAGATAAAATAATTATTCACTTTCTTTATGACAGGAAAAAATGAAATTTTTTATTAAAAATTACCAAGAAATTAAAAACCGTGTCCTTATTTACAGAAATAAAGATTATTCTTTCGATGTAGTGCCTATAGATGGGGCAGGAGGATCATCAATTTTAATTAATGATTTGCAATTAGAAATTGATTATGAAGGAAATGTAATGTATGTATGGGGTTATTGCCCTCTAATTGAGTATGAAGAAACAGAGTTATTTCCTCAAAAGGATAGACAGTATGAACTTGTTGTTTTATTAGACAATCCACCTAAGCTTGGCGTTTCGTACAGATTAAATGAGGATAACAATTGGCCTATTCATATTAATAAGAAGAAAGGGTGGGTATGCCTTGGAGATCCTAACATGGAAGGGAAACAGCTTATTCAATTTGCGCCTAGTTGTATAGCAAGTATGTTAGGACAAGAACTCACGGCAGTTTGGCTGCAGCCAGAACAATTACCCCCACTAGGGGAAAGTGAAACGGAAAAAAACGTTAAAAAGAGTAAGAAGAAATGGATTTTTTGGTAAACAAATACAAGCTTGGAAAAGAGTTAAAGGAAGAATTGGCAAAAGGATACGATGTTATAAAAATTTCTCGATTGGGTTTTCGCCATTTGTTTAACAACATAGATACTTTAGAACCCGATCTTCGTGATATCTTGAAACGTTTATCTTTAATGGAAGAAGATCCAAAGTTTGAATTAAAAGAGGATCAGGTTCATGCCGTAGCAGATAAATTGCTCGAAGAAGGAGAGAAAGAAGAATTTTCAATTCCCGATCCAACTATAAAAGAGGTTGCCGAGGATTTGGGAAATCATTGGCTAATGTGTCCGCTATGCCAAGAGTCATGGGAAAATCATATCAAGTATCCGATGGTGCGTTGTCCCAAATGTAGTCAAAACTTACACAATCCTCATGCTACAACTACTGTGAAATGGTGCGTTAAGTTAAACTCTTCTAACAGACTCTATGAAATTAAGTATTTTCCTGCTTTAGGTTATTACCTTTATGTGTTTGAAGGGGATGTACGCATTTATGATTATTTTTATGACACATGGGAAGCTGCGATAGACTATGCTTGGGAAGAATTTGGCGTGTCAAAAGAGTTATGGAAAAAAGATGAATAATGATGAAAGAG
>CALBHK010000372.1 GCA_937894565.1 uncultured Chlamydiae bacterium | reverse complement strand
CTCACTGAGAATCAAAATATTACATTTTTCTAACCAGAGAAGAGCGGAATGTCGGCTTTATCGTTAAATTTCTCGGCCATATGCTTGCATATGCCCTCCAAATTTACCGATAAATCTGCTCAAAAAATATCAATTTTTTCAAGCAAAGCTAAGTACACAAGAAGTCTATCTTGTGCTAGTCTTGTGCCATGAATATAGGCTCAATGGCACTCCTTACAGATCTCTATCAGCTTACCATGGCCTATGCTTACTGGCATGCGCAAAAATCTCACCTTGAAGCTTCCTTTAATCTTTTTTTCAGGCGTTCACCTTTTCAGGGTGGCTATGCATTAACGGCAGGGCTGGAGAGCGTCATCGATTTTATCAAAACATTTCGCTTCGATACTTCCGATCTTGATTATTTAGCTACTTTGAAGGGAAATGATGGTCAACCTCTCTTTCCCGATGCTTTTTTGCGTTATCTTTCTGATCTGCGTTTAGAAGTGGACCTTTATGCCATGCCGGAGGGCACTGTTGCTTTTCCTCAAGAGCCTATTATCCGTGTGGATGGTCCGATCATTCATTGTCAGCTTTTAGAAAGTCCCTTGCTTAATCTAATCAATTTTCCAACTTTAGTGGCTACAAAAGCTTCCAGGTTACGTGCTGTGTGCGGAAAGGACCTTATTTTTGAGTTTGGACTGCGTCGGGCACAGGGGATTAATGGGGCGCTTACAGCTTCTCGCGCTGCTTATGTGGGAGGATGCGATTCCACCTCTAACGTATTGGCAGGCAAGTTGTTTGGTATCCCCGTCAGAGGAACCCATTCTCATAGTTGGGTGATGGCTTTTGATGAAGAAATTGAATCTTTTTATGCCTTTGCAAATGCTCTGCCTGCTAATTGCGTCTTTTTAGTGGATACTTACAATAGCTTGGAAGGAGTGCGCCATGCTATTAAAGTAGGGAAATGGCTGCGCGAAGAAAAAAATCAAGAGATGATTGGCATACGCTTAGATTCAGGGGATTTGGCCTATTTAAGCATTCAAGCAAGAAAAATGCTGGATGAGGCGGGATTTGCACAAGCTAAGATTTTTGCTTCTAATGAATTGGATGAAATGGTCATTCAGGATCTTAAACGCCAAAAGGCTCCCATTGGTGTTTGGGGGGTAGGCACTAATTTAGTCACAGCTCGTGATCAGCCGGCGCTTGATGGTGTGTATAAGCTATCAGCCATTCGCGAGGTCGGAAAAAAGTGGGACTACCGCTTAAAACTATCTGAACAGATGATTAAAGTTTCTAACCCTGGTCATTTACAAGTGCGCAGGTATATAGAGAAGGGGGAATACATTGCAGATGCTATTTATGATGATTCAGGCCTGCTTTCTCCTGATTTATCCAGAGGTGCTTTAATTGTCGATCCATTAGATATGACACGCAAAAAACGTCTCTCGTCCCATATTTTATCAGAAGATCTGCTTGTTCCTATCTTCGAAAAAGGGGAATGCGTGTATAAAAAGCCCTCTCTTAAAGCTATAAGACAATATGGCATGGATTCGCTTGCAAAATTCCCCGACGGAGTGAAACGTTTTTATAATCCGCACCAGTACATAGTAGGGATGGAAGCAGCCCTTCACCAGAAAAAAATAGAGATGATCCAAAAAATTCGCGAACGTATAGAAGAGGGGAAATGAAAAAAGCTCTGCTTGTGGTAGACATACAGAATGATTTTTTGCCCGCAGGCGCTTTGGCTATTTCTACTGGCGATCAAGTGATTCCTGTCGTTAATCGCTTAATGGACCTCTCTGGAAAGCAATCTTGGGATGCTATTGTAGCTTCGCAAGACCATCATCCGCGCAATCATGCAAGTTTTGCCGCAACACATGGGATGCGGCCGGGAGATATTATAGAAGTTAGGGGCTCGCAACAGATGCTTTGGCCTATCCATTGCATTCAAGGGAGCTGGGGGGCTGATTTTCCTCCCACATTGCATGTTCAGAAGTTTAATAAAATTTTCTTTAAAGGAGTGGATGTAGAGATTGATAGCTATAGTGCTTTTTTTGATAATGAAAAAAAACGCTCTACAGGTCTGCATGAATTTTTACAGGAAAAAGGCATCAGCCAAATCTATTTAGTGGGTTTGGCAACTGATTATTGTATAAAATACAGCGCACTAGATGCTTTAGAGTTAGGTTATCAGACATTTGTTTTTGCTGATGGCTGTAGAGGTGTAGAGTTAAATGAAGGGGATTCCCAGGAAGCGTTGAGAGAAATTCAAAATAAGGGAGGCCGGTTGCTCTCTAGTGAAGTATACGGATAATAACGGAGTAGATCATGAGATGTTTATTGATTTTTTTATGTGTTTGTTCTGCTTTGCTTTATGGCGAAGAGCCTAAAGTATATACAAACAAGGGGGAAGTGACTATAGGCGGGGAACGCATTCCGTATACCGTAAAAATGGGGAATTATCCCTTAGTAGATGAGAATAAGAAACAAACAGGCACAATTTATTGGATTAGCTACACTAAAGATGTAAAGGAACCTTCTAGCCGCCCTTTAAGTTTTTGTTTTAATGGAGGGCCGGGATCTTCTTCCATCTGGCTGCATTTAGGAGCGCTATCTCCTCGTAAAATTGCTTTTAATGAACAGGGGTTTGAGCTAAATTCTCTGGAAACAGAAGAGAATCCTTTCTCAATTCTCAATGTTTGCGATCTTGTCTTTATTGATCCTGTTTCTACAGGATATAGCCGGGCTATGGATGGCGAAGAAAAACAGTTTCACGGAGTAGAGGCCGATGTGAAGGCTGTAGCGGAATGCATTAGGCGTTATACTACAGAATATAAACGTTGGGCTTCTCCTAAATTTTTGATTGGAGAATCCTATGGAACAACGCGCGCTGCTTGTCTCTCTTCTTACTTAAAAGAGCGCTATTTCATGAATTTAAATGGGGTTGTTCTTGTTTCAATGGCTTTAAATTTTCAAACTTTTTTATTTGAATTCGGAAATGATCTTCCGTTTGTTACCTTCCTGCCCACCTACACAGCCAATGCTTGGTATCATAAAAAATTAAGCCCCGACTTAATGCAAGATCTCCATCAAGCTTTAGCAGAATCTTCTCAGTATGCTTTGGGAGAGTATACTCATGCTTTAATGAAGGGTGATGCTTTAAACGATCAAGAGGAAAAGGTGGTGGCAAGTAAGTTAGCTCGATTGACAGGGTTATCTGAAAAAACAATTAAAGATTCGAATTTAAGGGTCTGTCCCAAACTTTTTAGGCAAGAGTTGCTGGAAGGTAAAATTCTGGGACGTTTTGATGGGCGTTTGAGTGGTTTTAGGGCAGGGATTGGAAAAGAATGCATCGACTATGACCCAAGCACTGAATGCTCTTTCCCAGCTTTCACCTCTGTGTTTAACCATTATGTCGCTAATACGCTTCAATGGGAGAGCCAAGAAGAGTATCAGGTGCTTACCAATGTATTTCCTTGGGATTTTGGAAAAGCAAAAAACCGCTATCTTAATGTTTCGCAAGATTTAAGAGAGGCAATTATTGCCAATCCCCTTATGCGCGTTCTTGTGATGAGCGGTTATTACGATTTAGCACTTCCTTTTATGGGGGCGGAATATACAATTGATCATCTCTATTTGCCTAAAGAATTAAGGGGAAATGTGGAAATGGAGTATTATCCATCCGGCCACATGATGTATTTACATCAACCTTCACTTAAAAAAATGCATGCAGATTTAGTGCGGTTTATTTCAACACAAAAGTAGGGTGTTCGCGGGATTCCAGAGCGGCAAGTTCGTTTTTTAATAAATGATCAAATAAAGATTCTGTAATTTGCTTTCTTTCTTCTTCTTCAATGATGCCATCAAGGGCTTTAGTGAAATAAGGGGCTGCATGGATCACGCGTAAATGGGGCAAACCATTATTTTTTAAGAAATTAATTTGTATGTTGCTATCGGGATCTATGCCGGTATTGATGTAAAGAGGGATCACGCGTTTTTGGCCAAGGGCTTCTATGCATAGGAGGGCTTTTTCAAGAGATGCGGCCTCTCCATCCACAAGACAAACAATCTGTCCATTTCCAATTTGGGAACAAAAGAGAAGTTTTTCAAGCGGGTTAAGATCAAGATATTGGGAAGTCTTCATGGGCCTATCCGGTTTTTTTGTCACATCTATTTTTTCACATTATCAAAATAAAAATTTACATGATAGAGAGAAGAAAAGAAGAAAGATATCGCTGACCTTGGAGTGTTGCGGCTTGGGCGGAAGCTTTTGGCGATGCGGCTTGACGCGAGCCTTCTTACCACAATAGACATTCTTAAAAATACTAACATTACTTTTTCAGTGTGCGTCAAGCCGCACACAATGAAAGCTGCGTCAAGCCGCACACAATGAAAGCTGC
>CALBHK010000371.1 GCA_937894565.1 uncultured Chlamydiae bacterium | reverse complement strand
CGGACGAAGTGTATATGTCTTCTCCAAATGCTGATGGCATAAATGACTTTAGGATAAATGCTTCTGGATTTCATTACAGCTTTACAAACACAGATGAAGTTACAGATTCAGCAATGACGCTGTTTACAGATTACAACCGAGGGTTATTGAAACTGCATAAGTACGGTAAGGACAATCATATAACTACTGTTACCGGAGAGTACAGCACTCGTGTAGCAGGTATTACTTCCAATGGATTGGTTCAAGATTATAGACTTGCTCGTGACACATTCATTGAAGATGTTACATTATTCTCAGTGGGTACTTTGTTGTATGATTGTCAAGAATTGACCATTGTTTCTTCAATGACTGCTCTTGCTTCTACATATCAGGAAATTAGATTTCCAGACGCAGCAGATCACCTTAGAGGTAAGAAAATTATTGTATACAGCAAGAAAAGAGATGGAGGTACTTATGTTCCGTATATTTCAGTAGTAGGAGGAGTATCAAGACTTTACTACACCACTAATCCAGCAGTAGGAGGAACTGACCCTTCTAGTCAAGCAACACTGTATATTGACGACGGCACATGGTCTGATCACGGAACTACATTTGAATTCACCTGCCTTAAAATTGATAACACTCCCAGCTATCGTTGGGTACTAAAACAAAGATAATGAAATACCTATTTCTCTTAATTCCTTTTTTCTCGTTTGCTCAACAAGACTCCATTGTTTACTCAAAAGGAGTTCGGGTCAACAAAGACTCAGTTTGGTTTAAGGAAACATTTACCAAGATTGGAGACTCAACCATTTATCAGAAAATCCCATGGACCAACCTTGACTCTCTAGTTCTAAACACCATAGTCAACGAGCGATACGACGCCGCCAATCAATACCGACAAGCAAAATTAGCATGGGAAGAACAGGAGAAGTCTTACTTAATGAGATTGCGCCAGCCAACACGTCAGCTTAGAATTCTTTTTAATAAAAGCCCGGATGGGCCAAAGGATACCTTAAGAGGAGACTGGAAACTAAACGGAGCTACCGTAACAATCCGCAATGATCGAATCGGCACTAAGCGCATAACTTGGTACTCTCAGGACGTTTTTGAGTACAATAAAGAAATATTCTTCCGAAGAGGTAAGCGATGGGTGTCAGATAAATCAATTTTGAACAAATAGTTGCATAGATAAAGATTTATGCATATTTTTGTTGAATGGAAATACGACCACGACTTTACTACGGCACTGAAGCCGAAAAAAGACAATGGGAGACTCTGCTTAAAAAAGCAAGAGTCGAAGGGCCAGGATCGCTGTTGTTTGAATACGACGGCGGAGAAATTATTTTCGATGGGCCATGTCGAACCGCAGAGGATCTTATGAGGTTTCATAAAGTTGATCCTCGTAAATACTTGGCTCGCCCCATCGAATCTACGTATTGGGAAACTGCAATGAAAAGCCCGGATGGACCAATCACGGTTCAGAATCATCGTCTTAAAATTAAAGTCGTACCAAGGCCGCTGGAAATAGAGCAGTTTAAAGAGTTCGCTGAAGGGTTGCCGAAGTACGAGATTAGGGAGGTAGAAGGACAAATTGCTCACATTATCATTTCTGATCTTCACATGGGGGCTGTGCATAAGGAATACAATTTGAAAAAAGTTGTTGAGCTTTTAAGTGAAACAGCGGCTATTGTGAACTCGAAGAATTACAAAAGAGTGATTGTTCATTGCCTTGGGGACTGTGTAGAATCGGTGACGGGCCGCAACCACGCGGACACATGGAAGCACATCGAGATGTGGGGGGTGGACTTAATCAAGGAATCTTCAAAG
>CALBHK010000370.1 GCA_937894565.1 uncultured Chlamydiae bacterium | reverse complement strand
CTAATCGTCTTTGATCCCCTAACTTTCGTTCTTGATTAATGAAAACATCCTTGGCGAATGCTTTCGCATTAGTTTGTCTTCAACAAATCCAAGAATTTCACCTCTGACTATTGAATACAAACGCCCCCAACTGTCCCTGTTAATCATTACAAGTCAAATAACCAATAAAATTGACCTGTCCTATTCCATTATTCCATGCTGATGTATTCAAGCAAAGCCTGCCTGGAACACTCTGATTTTTTCAAAGTAAAACACGCATTCGACCCAAAGTAGAACTGTTGAGCCGTCCGGCGCGGATGTCATGCAGTCCGAACCCTGAGGAACTGACCGCTGACAGAAATTCAACTACGAGCTTTTTAACTGCAGCAACGTTAATATACACTATTGGAGCTGGAATTACCGCGGCTGCTGGCACCAAGACTTGCCCTCCAATTGATTTCAAAAAATGGTCTATATTTAATCCATCTCTGATTTAGCCAAAAGACTAATAAAAGATTTCTCGTGACTACCTCCCTGAATCAGGATTGGGTAATTTACGCGCCTGCTGCCTACCGTGGATGTGGTAGCCGTTTCTCAGGCTCCCTCTCCGGAATCGAACCCTAATTCTCCGTTACCCGTGATAGCCAAGGTAGTCCAATACACTACCTTCGAAAGCTGATAGGGCAGAAACTAGAAAGATTTAGCACAGACCACTGCGCTTCGATCAGTTATTATGATTCATCACAAATGCCGGAGCAATTGGTTTATAACTAATAAATACAGCCTTCCGGCCTTTAGTGCACGTATTAGCTCTGGTTTCCCACGGTTATCCGTATAAAAACATTATCAAATATATTATAACTGATTTAATGAGCCATTCGCAGTTTCGCCATATATAACTTATACTTAGACATGCATGGCTTAATCTCCGAGATAAGCATATGTTACTAGCAGGATCAACTAGTTTACTACTTTCCTTCCGAGCCCGAGGGCTCTTCCAGAGCATAATAGGTTAATCCGAGACTTTTCAGTCTAGCTCGGCGACTCTTGTCCAAGGACTCGAGGCACTTTGCTTGCGCTAGAGTTACTTACAACTTGCGGGGAACCGGACGATCAATCAAACTCGAGAAAACTCGGAATCGGATTCTCACGCTCGGACCCTTAGTGCAGGACAGAACGGTAAGGCGTTTTACAACCAAATCGAACTGCTGTCTGCGCTTTAGCTATTGGCATCCAATATCACTCGGATATAGATACAACAACTCGTTTTTGTCAGAGGTTTTTAGGCCTTCAACTATCACCATAACATTATGACAGTACTTTGTCGTAATAGATACGGTTCGTCATAGGAATCAAAAGCCCTTCGTCGCACGTGTTTCGATATAGTGCGATTGGGTTTGCGGACTGATTTTGCCTAGTAGTCTAATCGCTGAAAGCTTTCGATTTTCGGTTTGTCAATTTTGCAAATTTTTTCTTTTTACCCTATATATATACATCAAAAACGCGTCTATGGTTACGCGGATTTTAGGGTAAAAATAGGGTCTTTTATTTCTAAGTCTTGCCCAAAAAAATGGTTTAATTCGTGGAGTCAATTTTTGTTGGAGGTGTGGCTGCTGGGGTGGGTGCCAAGCGTTTCGCATGTGTACTCCTCGGCTTCCAGTGTTGGTTTTTCTTGCTAAGATCCTTTAGGTGCTGAGATCCAGAGAAACGGGTTTTCGGAGGCTAGCTGACTGACACCTTGTAGGAAAGTGAAACTAGGATCAGAGAAGGTAGAGGGAAGGGAGACTCATCTACTGATGCTAAATGTGCTTAAAGAGTCCAAGGTAGTACAGAGAAATTCTTGCTGGAACTTTCCTGAATTAAATTCGAGTTAAATGGAGCATAATTTTTGGACAATTTTCTCGGACGATTTTCTTTTTTTCATTTTTTTTCACTTTTTTTCCTCAAAATTTCTCACATTGAAAATTTCATACTTTTTTTCCACTTTTTAGTCTTTTTTTCATCAAAAAATCTTTTTTTTTGTCCGATTTGCCACATGATTTTGAACAACAAAACACGATTTTTGAACATCAAAACAAAAATTTGGATTGAATTAAATTTCCTCTGAATTAATCCCGAGTTAAATTTTTGGGAAATCGACTTTTGATTTATTTTTCGGAAAAATTGTAGGGGTTTTCCCACAGATTTTCGATCTGATTTTCAGAATTTTTCGAAATTTTTCAACCTCAAAACCACCGAAAAAAGTGGAATTTTTTCATCCAAAATGGGTTTTGGAAAATTATTCGGAGACGATTCTAAATTAACCTCGTGTTAATTTTTGATCCGATTTTGATGAAAAATGTGAAAATGCGATGGTACTTTCTAAGGACCGAATTCGTCCGAAGAGAAACATGCTTAGAAGGTTTTTTTCATCTTGAAATTTTAGGTGGTCCTCTCTTGAGTTAATGCCGAGTTAATTTTTTTGATTGTCTGAAATTTTTCGATTTTTTGGCTATGCAGACTAGTACACCGAGCAGAAACAGGAAAAAAATATAGTTTTTTGAAGAAAAAATATGAGAAAAAGTAATTTTTTCCTAAAATCTGATGAAAACCAGATGAAAACAGACTTTTTTCAATGAAAAAATTGGGTCTTGAATTCTATCAAAAAATTCTATGATTTTTGGGAAAAATGAAGAAAAATGAGAAATGAGAAAAATAGAGTTTTGAGGTGAAAAAGTGAAGAAAATTTTCTCAACATAAGTTGTGGGAAAATCAGATCAATCGAAAATTTAGACGATTTTGCAGGGGGTCTTCCGAAACGTGAATTTTGACCCTGGAAATCGGGTTTTTCCCCTTACCTTTTGGTCTTCAGCATGAACATGTGGGAATTTCAACTTGATATATCTTCGTCCCATCTTGAGCTCGACCCTGCACATACACATCATTCGATAGGGATTTGGGAACACTACAATAGTCTCTGAAGAGGTTTTTTGAGAGCTGGATACCCTAGAAAAATTTTTGGCTTTTTCTCTAAAATTTCAAGCCCGTTTTCAAAATCCTAGAAGAGAAGTCTAGAAGAGGTTCTGCTGGAAATTTAATTTTCAGCTAAAATTGTACCTAAAAATGAATCAAAATTTGTTTTAAATTCACACTTTGATTGATTATTACGGGGTTAATTGACTGGAGAAAAAAAAAATTAAAAATTTTCCTGCGACTCGGGAAAAACGCAAAGTTTGCGCAATTATATCTCAGCACCTTTAGCTCAAAATTCGATCATCCCAGCTCACGAATGCCTAGCCTAGGTCCGCGCTACGCAACCATGGTGGAGTCGGGTCGTGATTCACTAGTTGCACTTTAGCTGAAAATGGGTTTGCCAAAAAGCTGAAATTTTTAAAATTTTAAAATTTTCTGCTGAAAAAAATGCGAAAAGCAGTTTTGCCGTTTAAGTTGTGCTGAAGCAGCTATGTCCCATGCTGCAAGTTTTGAAGTCGATCCTGAGACCTAGTGAATGCACTAAGAAATCGGGGAAAATATGCAAGTCCAGGTTCACAAACTGAATTAAACTGGTTTCTGAAGGGCCTTTTTGGACGATCGTATCTCACTAATATCAACTCAGATCAGGGTCGTTCCTGCCCACAGAAGTTTAGTCTAACCTTGGGCTAGGCAGCTGTGGTCGAATTCTGTCACGATTCGCAAGTCTCAACTTAGCTGAAAATCGGTTTCCCAAATAGCTGTAAATTTAACAATTAAAAATTTCTCTGCTGAAAAAAAAGCCAAAATACATTTCCTCGCTTAACTTGTTCTTAAACACCCCTATCCCATGCAGTAGGTTTTGAAGTCGAGCTTGAGACCTAGAGAATGGGCGAAGAAATCAGGCCAGAGGTGCAGACCCAAGTTCACAACCTGAATTTCAAATTGCAAGGTCATTTTAAGGCGCTTTTCCAAATGGGAAATGTCTACACTGACTAGCGCTATTTGCAATAAGTGATCCCCATCCCAAATCCGATAACCCCCACACAGGCCTCTGCCTCTGCTACATATCATAGCGGCATCGAAGCCGCCATAACCAAACCCAACTTCGCAGGCCGAATTAAACCATCAAATTTAGGACCAAAACTGCATTTTTTTTTTACTAAAATGCACCCAAAATCGCATTGAAAAATCAGTAATTTTAGAAAATCAGGGAAAACTCAATTTTTCTCCACGAGCGCAAAAAAGTTCGAACGTCATTTTGTAGACCATCTAATGCTCTGCAAAACCACGCTCAAAATTTTTTGCGCTCATGGAGGAGAACTAGAGATGTTTGGGTTTGAAATTTCCGAATTTTTTGATTAATTTCCAAGTTTTTTTTGATTAATTAAAAATGTTGATTTCTCTAATCATATGCTAGTATGTTTAAGCAATCTACTTAGCTATCTAGGAAAATTAAAAAAAATAACAAGGTTCAAAACCTAAAAAAAGAAGACTGGTATCAATAAACTTACCCTGAGGGTCTAAGGGGATTACCAAAGAACCAGATCCTGGCTCCTTGATGCTTCTCGCAAATGTATGCGACAATTTGAGGTATTTCGATCGATTAGGTTATTTTTCTGGTCAAAATGTGGGAAAAACTCGGGGTTAAAGTTTAAAATTTAATAAAAAAATGCACCCAAATTCGAAGTTTTTTGGACACAAATTTATGTTGTCATTTTTTCTGAGTTCTTCTCCGCTAGCGCAAAAAGTCGATTAGCTAACTTTTTAGAAGGCAACTCAGGCTACTCTAAACCGTTCGAATTTTCTTGCGCTGGTGAAGCCGTGCTCAGTTTTTAATCGCTGAATGTACCCCCATTTTCTCCTTAAAAATTGCCAAATTAAATTTGGTTAATTTATTGATAGGCATTAGAGTATGCTAGCATCACTAGAGTATATACTTAGATAAATACTAGGATCAATTAATTTTAAACCAGTTTCAAAACGAAAAAATAATACATCTAGTTACCTTTTCGGCACAATGGTTCCAAGCTTCCAAAATTTAGTCTCAGATCGTAGCTCTTCATCCACTCTAACTTCTTCAAATATTTGCTGAACCGGATCATTATCTTTTTTTTGAATTTTATTCAGAAAACCGTCCCATAATTTGTCTACATAACTTAAAAATTATAACAAAATGCACCTAAATTCACATTAAGCGAAGGATCATTTTTATCAACCAGAAATTTTAGAGTTCTTCTCCGCTAGCGCAAAAAGTCGATTAGCTAACTTTTTAGAACGCACCCCAGGCTACCCTAAACCGTTCGAATTTTCTTGCGCTCATGAAGCCGTGCTCAATTTTTAATCGCTGAATGTACCCCCATTTTCTCCTTAAAAATTCCCTTTTAAAAAAATAAAAACTTAATCGCATATAGTAGAGTATGCTAGCAGCACTATAGTATAGTCTAACGATTATTTAAAAAAAGCAACTTTTAACCTGATTCAAAAGTAAGAAAAACATGCGTCTAGTGAAAAATCGCCCTTTCTCATTTGAAGGTTTCAAGATGTGATGTCAGTCGATAGCTCATCAGGGCCTGAAGATCCCTGGCTATTTTTTCTTTGAGATCTGTTCATATTTTCTCTGATTTCTTTGAGGAAGCATTTCATTAACGATACAATTGTTTATTTTTTGTTGAAAAAATGCATCCAAATTCAACGTTTTGAAGCAAATGTTTTTCAAGGACCGAATTCAGACGATAGTCTCCACGAGCGCAAAAAAATGATTAGGTAGGATGGTAGAAGACCTTGAGTCCATACAGAAACCATTGAATCATTCTTGCGCTTGCAGAGCCGTGTTCGAATTCTTTCAATCAGAATTGAGACCCTCTTCCATCTAAATATGAGTTTAAATTTGTCAAATTAATATTACCTATACTAATCAACGCTAGCATGCTAGCATGCATAGTGTATACTCTACTACAAAACATTTTTAATAATTTACCATTATTCAAACCTGAAAAAAAATGGACGCTAGGCGAAGATGAGGATGTAGTGTCGAACAGATCAAAAAATCGATGCTTTGATGTACCTGGATTCACCAGTAGTAAAATGAGCTAAAAATTTTGATCTCAAGATCTGGTTTGGAACCAACTTTAAATGAAAAACTGGTCATTTTTGGGCTAATTTTTAACTTTTTTATTAGAAAACAAATTTCCAAAAAGTTATTTTAAAAACACTTGATGTATGGTTTTGATACTCAATATTATTAGTTAAACATACAGAAATTTAATTTAGAAGAATCTAAATTGAAAGCTCGCCTTTTCAATAAAAAAATGCAACAATTTATTGATAAAAGACGTTAGGATATCCTAACGTCTGGCAAAATTTTCAAAATCAAAATTTTAGTTATATATACAGA
>CALBHK010000369.1 GCA_937894565.1 uncultured Chlamydiae bacterium | reverse complement strand
AAGTATTTATCGCATACCAAGAAAAATTTTGCCAACACTTTTGTTTACACCCTTTCATGGATGAAAGCTTGAGGGAATTCTTCTATTCATGTAAGTTAAGTTTTTGTTTAACAGATGTTGGAGTGCTCCCCGTTAATGCACAAACTGCTTGCAACCTTCACCCTCCTCTTTCTTCTCACCGGCTGTGTGAGAGTGCCCGTCTCTCCCTACCAATTTTACCGCGCTAAGCATGCACAAGAGGATCTTTGCGTTCTCTATGAATATGAATTTCCCCCCGATAAACCTCTCTCTTTATGTGAAGCCATTGAAATTTCACTGCAAAACAACCTTGATATCCGCATCCAGGAGTGGGAAGACCGCGTACAGAACGAAGCCATTGTCGCTGAGTGTTTGAGCATGATGCCAACGTTTTCCATCAATAGCGAACTCTCAGAGCGCAACCACCATACCGGCTATTCATCCAAACCCGTTCTTGCTGGTCCGACTTCACCCCCTGCCATCTCAAGCGAGCGCAATGTTCATCGAGTGGAAGAAGATTTTGTCTGGAACTCCTTAGATTTTGGTTTAGCTTACTACCGCGCTAAAAAAGAGCGCCAAAGCCTCATCCTCCAAGAGCAGCGCCACATACGCGCCAAGCAAAATCTGATTTTAGACATTTTTAGAGCTTATTATCGAGCAATAGTTGCTTCTAAAGCCCAGGAAAAAGCCAAACAGCTCATTGAAAAATTAAAAAAACGCGAAGAAATGCTTGGCCATCAGATTCAAAAACAGCTCGTTCCCGAATTTGATGCTCTTGTTAACCGTAATCAACTGATCGAAATGCGGGTGCGCCTGCTTGCCTTTGAAAATGAGGAGCGCAGCGCTTTGACAGAATTAAAAGCTCTTATGGGCATCGCCCCTTCAATGCCCATCACTTTGGCAGAAATGCCTATTAATACAATGCAAATCCAATTGCCCGATATTAGTAAGATGGAGCGCGCGGCTCTTGTCCATCGGCCCGAGCTTTTAAGCCAGGATGTCAAAATCGCCATGAGTGTCGATGATGTGCATGCCGCCATTTGGCAGATGTATCCAGGCGTTTCATTCTTTGCCAGCAATTACTTCGATGGCAACAAATTTCTCTCCTTTCACAACTGGTTTACCTTAGGAATGCGCACAGCGTGGGAATTATTAAATCTTCCAGCTAAAGCAAGCAAAGCCAGAAGAAGCCATCTGCAACAAGAGGTGGATTACCGCACCAGGCTCTCTATGTCGATGGGCGTTTTAACTCAAGTGCACCTCGCCTATATTAATGTCCATGAGACGATAGAGCAATATACTCTTGCAGAAGAGCTCCATAGCATTAAAAATTCTGTTTGGAATGAAGCTGAAAAATTACTATCAAAAGGAAAGACATTTCCAGCTGCTGTACTGATCAATGAAGTGGAAGCGCTCTTTGCAGAGGTCAATGTCTATAGAGCCTATGCTAATAGGATGATTGCTTTGGAACAGCTTGATAATGCGCTTGGGAAGCCTTTGCTTTTAACCAATGCCGAACTTAAATGCAATCAAAGAGCAGCGAATGAATGCTGGGAGCTTCATCAGCTCACATGGGGCTTTGATCCGGGAGAGCCGCCTCAATATTCTAAAGATGAGTGGCCAGAAACCGAATGGTTCGACGATCCTTATTAGATTTCATTAATCCATTTCTTTTAAAAAGTTAATTAGACACCCTTTTCAGGGTGTTTTTTTCTTGCACATAAATATTTTATTATGATTTAATGCCTACGTATTGCTATCTCAACTAACTTATGGATAGAAAGTAAAAAAATATTTATCTTAATGAAGGGAAAAATAATGAACGAATTAAAAGAACTTCTTATCTATATTTATTCCCCTCCTATGTTTTTCTATTTATTGTTTTCGGCTTCTTGTGGTTTTGGTAGTTTTATGCTATCAAAAAATTTATTTTCAGCTTTGGAGGCATCCGGAATCAAATTAAATAAAGAGGTTAGAAAAAAATGGAGCAATTTCTTTTACTCTTTTTTAACAGCTATATTTATGGTTCATGTATCTTTACTCTTATTTTTTCTAATAACTTGGCATCAAAAAAAATAGGATTCAAAAAAAAGAAGAATGACAGGATAGGTAGGCATACGCATCAGGCTAACTCTTGCAGTCCTTCAGACTGCGATATCTAACCC
>CALBHK010000368.1 GCA_937894565.1 uncultured Chlamydiae bacterium | reverse complement strand
ATTTTTACGATTTTAAGAATCGCGCAGCGATTCCTTAAAATTGTACAAAGTCGAGGTATCATAAAATTGAAGATTGGTCAAATATACTCAGTCCAGTTGAAGAATTGGCTTTGTTTGAAAAATAAGATGTTTCTAGCTTCTTTTTTCAAGAAAGATAAAATCAATAAATCCTTTCGCAATATTGACATAATTCAATTCAACTAAAACCCGGTCCCCGATATTTAATTTTTTGAAGCCTTGGGCAATTTTACCCTCTACTGCCGGCTCAAAGATACGTACCCAAGTGCCGTTTTCATTAATTCCGGTAATAATTCCCTGAAAAACTGTTCCTATTTGAGAGGATAAATGAGCTGCCGCAGCTGATTTATTGACTTGTCGTTCCACTCTCATAGCAGCATCCTCTTGCTCTGTACAATGAGAGGCTAGACTGTGCAGTTCTTCTAATGTATAGGGGGCTTTTTCCCCTTTTAAAAAGGCTTTATATTGACGTTGTGAAATAAGATCAGGAAAGCGGCGGTTGGGCGCTGTAGAGTGTGTGTAGCTAGATAAAGCAAGAGCAAAATGTCCGACAGGTGCATCTTGATCATTTTCTACAATATATTCGCCTCTTCCAAGGAGCTTGATGATGGTTAATGAGAGGTCTGGAAAGCTAACAGGATCCGCTTTTTGTCTATTAACCAAAAAAATATTTAATGCTTTAGAGTCTGGCGCATAGGGAAGATCTGCTCCAAAACTTTTTGCAATTTCTACAATTCGATTCCAATACTTAGGGATACGTACAACACGGCGTAGGCTAGCAAGTTTTGCTTTGCTCAAATGCTCTGCCACTTCTCCATTTGCAGCAATCATGAACTCTTCTATCAATTGATGTGCAAAGTTGTGGGGAGGAATTCGAATCATGATCTGATGGTTGCTTGCAATTTTAATTTCAGCAACAGATGATTCCAGGGTTAAAGATCCTGCTTTATGGCGTTTTTGTTTTAAAATTTGTGCGGCTTCGTGCTGGATTTTGAGGGTGTTTTCTAACCCAGAAACTTTTTTGACTTTATCTGGAAGCGCGCTACGTCCCTCTAGCCACCCACCAACGGCCTCATAGGTGAGCTGAGCATAGTTATGCACGATCGCCTGGAAGATGGACGAATTTTCAATATCTCCAGTTTGATTGATTTCAATTTTTACAACTATTGAGAGGCGGTCTTCATTTTCATTCAAAGAGGTTAAATTGGTAGAGAGTTTTTCTGGCAGCATAGGAAATATTTTTGCAGGCGTGTAAACTGATGTTGTGTTCATGCGAGCGTGCATATCTATGGGCGAATCTTTTTTAACTAGTGCATCGACATCAGCAATGGCAATCCATAGAGAGATCTTGTTATTCTTTCCTTTTTCGCCATAAGTTAACTGATCTAAATCGCGCGAGTCATCATTATCAATTGAACACCATAATAAAGAGGTTAAGTCCACATAGTTTGAAGATAGGGGAGCGGAATTGTTAATTTGAGAAAGCTGGATAAGCGCCTCTTTGGAAAATTCGGGCTGCAAGCCTCTTTCTTTCATGACTTGAGTTGCTAATTGAGCAAGGTCCACTGTGATTGGCATTTTTTTTAAGACCCTTCTTCATTCTTTATTTAAAATAAGTTTTATATAGGAACATGTCAAGTGCTTTGGGTTTCAAAGAAATAAGTAATTATGTTGTAAATGCCTTTATTAACAGAGAGGAATGTTATGGAAAACTGTTTTATATGCCCGGCATATTATCTTGAGGCGAGGGGATTCAATCCCACTCACCAACCAAAAAATCGAATTATTAAAGAAATTGCAGCAAGAATCATAGCCTTAGTGGCTCCAGTTTTATATTTATATCAAATCGCCTTACATGGAGTTGTTTCAGTCATCGACGTTGTTCTGCTGCTCCTCGGATGTTCCCCTGGAATTATTTGCCAGCGTTCAATTCCAAGCGTCTGTTATTCTTTTAAAAATTTGTTCTCTTCTGTATTCGAAATACCTGAAAAACTCATATTTGGACCTCGCCACCAGCCCAATTATTTTGGAAATGCTGAGCGCTATAAACAGATAGATTTCCTCAATCAAAGATTTGATTTAATATAATAACCTGTTTCCAGCAATTCCCGCTAAAATTTTAAGTCACTGATTCTAAAAAATTTAAATTTCG
>CALBHK010000367.1 GCA_937894565.1 uncultured Chlamydiae bacterium | reverse complement strand
CAATAATCTCAGCAGGTTTATGAGTTCCTGCCATGTCCCACATCAAAAAAGTAGAAATGGTAACAACTCCAACATTCACAAAATTATTCATGATGAGAATGGTGGCCAGCAATTGCCTTGGATGCCGTAGTAAGTCGACAATATTTTTTGCACTCGAATCATCCGATTCGCGGCATTCTTCAAGATCATCAGCTCTTAGAGAAAAGAATGCCACTTCCGATGCGGAAATCATTCCGGACATAAATAATAGGACCGCTATGGCTACGAAACTAAAAATGTAGAAATAGTTCGGCCCTGTCGAAATGATTTCGGCTAACAAAAACTGACTGGGAGGTTCTTCCAAAGAAGCTAGGAGGTCCACAGATTAAAAAGGCAAGTCGTCTGATGTGTGATCTGCCATTGGCCGCGGAGCACCGGCATTCATATCAGCACTATTTGTATTCTTTGAATAATCACCACCTCCCCCGCCACCAGGTTTGGTGCTAAGCATGGTCATGTTATCGCCAATAATCTCTGTTGTATAGCGGGTTACACCCTCCTTCTCCCAGGAACGCGTACGCAGTTTTCCTTCTATGTAAACCATGTCGCCCTTGTGAAGGTACTTTGCTGCTATGTCGGCAAGGCCTCTCCACAGTACGATGTTGTGCCATTCAGTAACTTCTTTGCGATCACCTGTAGTTTTGTCCTTATAACTTTCTGAAGTAGCCATGGTAAAATTGGCTACCGATGCCCCATTCTCAAGATTTCTCACTTCCGGGTCTTTGCCTAAACGGCCTACCAAAATGACTTTATTTACTCCTGACATATACCTTGATGATTAAGTTGATTTCGTTTTTGATACCCACGCGTACCGACACTTTTCCCTCAGATAGAGTTAAGTGGGTCACAAAAATACCAAATTTTCGGGTCTCTTATAAAATGCCTGAATCCAGCAAATAACGGTTGATCAGAATTGGTTTTGGAAGTTTATGAATCGATGCCTTGGTATAAAACCTGCCTTCATCTTTTTTTAACTCGATATACTCTGACTGTTTTTGTGAAAGCTGCATAAAAATAAATTTTGCGTGCAGGATTTGATGCGAAAGCACGTGGCGATAAGTGGGAGAGCTGTCATCAATTTTCAATTTCTTATTCAAGCTTAGAAGTTCTTCTGCCTGGCGCATTATCATTTCCGTTTTTTGCGGTCGGCTCATTTCAATTAATGGAAAATCATAAAGTCCTTTCCAGATATCTTTCCCCTCACGTTTTCGCATCATTATTTTTTTGTTCTGCTCAATGACCAGATAATAAAAATATCTTTTTCGAATCTTGATCTTCTTGCTTTTCACGGGCAATTGATCCTGCCATCCTCTTGTCCTGGCAACGCAAGACTTTCTAAAAATACATTCATCACATTTTGGATTCTTTGGCAGGCATTGCAATGCGCCAAACTCCATAATCGCTTGATTAAACAAGTCAGGTTGATCTTTTGAAATCAGCTCATTCGCTTTCTTCGAAAAAAATTCTTTGCCTTCGGCTGAACCAATGTCATGGTCAATTCCAATAACTCTGGATAAAACCCGAAACACATTGCCATCCACCACTGCCACAGGTTCGAGAAACGCAAAAGATGCAATCGCGGCA
>CALBHK010000366.1 GCA_937894565.1 uncultured Chlamydiae bacterium | reverse complement strand
AAATCTGTGTTGTATTTTCAATAAAATGGTGAAGCCATATCATTGGTACCAAAGAGCGAATGGCTTTTTTGGGATGAAGTAGCATCAGTACTCCAACATCCTGGATAAATGTATTTTTTGCAGTGATAAGCTCATTAATTAAAGTACACTGGATATTTATTGGTTGCAGTTGAATCTGAGTAATTAGAAAGTCATAAAGTTCAAAGGAAGTATTTATTCCTCCCTCACGGCGCATGAGATCTAAAAAAGCAGGTAATTGCGGTGCAATATCAGGTAATTTGTCTAAAACAGAAGAATTATAGATATTATCATCATAATCTAATTCTGGAGTAGGAAGCTTGGCTTCATGCAGAGCGTTACCGATGAGCATCTTTTTTTCCATGCTCAATGTCTGAAATATTTGTTTTAATCGTTGATGAAGATGTTCTAAAATAGACTGTGCGTTACTGTCTTGATTGTCTAACTTATAACGAAGTTTTGTGAAACTCTCATTTAAAAGAAGAAATAGTTGTCGCTCTTTATTTTTAATTTCCTCATCAGATAACTCTGAAAAATAATCCAGACAAGACAAAACTATTTCGGGATGAATACTAAATTCTTGCTCAACATCATTGGGCACGCGCACAGCACTTGCCTCTAAACTCATCATCCGATCATATAGCGATTTTACAGCGTTCATTGTGGATTACCTTATGGTTTCTTTTTCTTAACAGTTCTTTTGATTTTGAATAGTGGTAATTTTCAGTATAGTTGTCGCTTGAAGCAGAGCAGATTTGCTCTACTCGAAGCATAATATCTCAATAAAAAAATAATGCAATATATTTTTCTAAATGCCATTTAGGCAGCCTTGCTAGCAGTCCGTTTAGTGTTTAATAATACTTCATCTACCCGAGTCCAATTACGTATCTTGCCAGACCATCTACAAGGGTTCTTCTGTTTGGCGAGTTCATATAGTTGTGTTCTTTTTGCTAATATTGCTCGGTCTTCTTCATTGTGTCGCGCATTGGGTGTGACGAAATTGTTGCCGCTATGCTGGTGAAAGTTATTATACCAATCAACAAATTTTCTTACCCATTCTAATGCTAATTCAGTGGACTCAAATGGCTTATCAGGATATTGAGGGCAATATTTTAGTGTTCTAAACATGGATTCTGAATAGGGATTATCATTGCTGACAGATGGTCTACTAAAAGACGAAGCTATGCCTAGATTTTGCAAGGTTGCTAGCATCATTGAACCCTTCATTGGACCGCCGTTGTCCGCATGTAGCGTTACTTCACCAGCACGTATGTTTTCTGTTGTATAAGCTGTAGACACTACTTCTGATGCATGCTCAGCTGATTGCTCATCAAACACATCAAAACCAACAATTTTTCTACTGAAAACATCTAAAAAGAGATAAAGATAAAAATATTTACCACGTATATTGCTAGTCAAGTAGGTTATATCCCAAGACCACAGCTGGTTGGGTTTAGTGGCCGTGAGCTCATCGGGTTTTCGATGTACTCTAGGCCGTGCAGCACTACGGTGCTGCATCATTTTATTTGCATGAAGCACCCGATATATCGTTGATTCCGACCCAATATACTCCCCTTGGTCAGCAAGATTAGGTACAATTTGACTGGGTGGCTGATTGCGATATTTAGGTGAATTTACCACTGCAAGGATATGTGCGCGCTCAGCATTACTGAGTTTATTGTATGGCCTAGTTAACGGACCACGGCGCTTGTCTTGGGCATTATTACTCCATCGCTGAAAGGTACGCGCATCAAACTCAAGGAGTTCACAAGCTGGTTTGAGCCTGCTCCCAGCAGCACAGGCTTCTTTTATCAATCCAATTGCAGTCGTCTTATCGTCTTCTCTTATTAATCGTCCTCGCTTTCCCCCCAAAGCAAGTCGGCTTTTTTTTTGAGAACTAGCAATGCAGTTAATTCAGCCAATGCCTTATCTTTGCGTTTTAAATTGCTTTTTAATTGCTTCATTTCATCTTCTATGCGCTGATTTTTAGCCTTATTTTCTTTTTCTTCGGCTTTATTTGAAGTACCAGACGCAGCACCAAGACTTTCCAAAATTTGCTGCTTCCATGATTCTATGTGTTCATAATAAATTCCTTCTGTTCTACAGTAAGCACTTTGCTCTTGTTCTGTTTTGCCAAGGGTATCCATAACCGCTTGTAATTTAAATGCGGGGGTTTGATCTTTAGGGCGCTTTGGTGCCCGGTCTTTCTTATTATTTTTATTTTTCATATTGAAAACCCATGTATAAATAGTGGTCTTGGGTATATTAAATTCTTTGGCTAATTCTATTATACCTGGTGCATTAGCTGATAATGCTTTAGATAATACACTAGCTTTTATTGCATCGGTATATTTTGTGACTTGTCTCATCAGGAACTCCAAACTCCGCCAACTAAAATTAATTTAATTCAGAGACGACAACTTTCCTGAAATTGGGGGCTTTGAAGGAGTTGGAATACCAAAATATGACAACGATTTTGGTCAATATGAAGTGGCCCTTAATTTAACCATTCAAACGACAATTATGCAAAAATTGTCGCCCGAACTAATCGTCGAACTGTTTGAAAAATATTTGGGTATGGCAAAAGAAGAACTCTATCTTGCTAATCATGGCAATCTGGATGAGACTCTAGCAGGCAAAGAATTTTCTAAAAAATTTGGTCAATATATTGGAGTGAACTTATCTGAAGTTTTTGATATGTTGAATTATGACCCAGACAAATTTTCTAAGTTAGTTTCAGCTGCGCAAAATTCTCAAGAATTCATGAAAACAGTGCTGGTACATGAAATTGGTCCCAAAGTATCATTAAACCCACTGGTATACTCTAGTAATAATCACGATTTATTCGAAATGACTGACACAACACAGATCGGAAGAGCACACGTCTGAACTCCAGT
>CALBHK010000365.1 GCA_937894565.1 uncultured Chlamydiae bacterium | reverse complement strand
CTGCCTATCCTGTCATTTTTCTGTTATTACTTTAAAAGAGATCGTCGTTGGAACCATTGTTGTTATCAACTAACTTTATTGGAGATAAATTATCAAATTCGGATGTGTTTTTTCTTAAAATGCCATTGACAAGATAACCTATGGCAAATGCTACAGGCAGCACTCCTGCGCTAAAGGCATAGCAAGAGAGCGCAAAAGTTGCAAATAGAACAGGTTTATTGTTTTCAATAAAACTGTTGATTTTTTGACTTTTTGTCATGATGCGAGCTAAGGCAAGTCCAGTGAGCGCAACAAGGGTTGTCAAAGGACCAAGTAAAACAATAGAAGCAACAAGTCCAATTATTAAGAGGTTTCTCATAAGGGGATCTATCTTATTTAATTGAGTGGCTTTACAAACAGCAGCACTTATTTTTTTTATAGACTGGCGACATGTGTCTTTAGGTTCAGCGTTTTCTTCCAAATTTTCTTCTTTTTTTGTGCCAGAAAGCATCTGGATGGCAATTTTTGAAACAGAGCAGACTTTTTCTTTAAATTGGCTTGCAAAAGTAGTCAGAAAACAAACGGCAGGTTTAAGTTCTGTTTGAATCTCGGTTTCCATTGGTTATCTCCTTTGAAGGTATTTATTTATAACCAATAGTATCAATTTTATTTCTTTAAATCAATTTTATTTTTTTATTGTATATTTTTTATTTTATCTGTAATTAGTTGATTTACCTTATTGGGAGGGGCTTTTCCTTGTGTGAGCTTCATGATTTGTCCGACTAAAAATCCAAAAGCGCGCTGTTTGCCATTTTTAAAATCTATTACAGATTGTTTGTTTTCTTCTAATACCTGGTCGACAATGCGTTCTAATTCTCCTTGATCTTGGATAGGTTGATAGTCAGGGTTAGATGTCACCATCTCTTCCACATTTTTTTCGGGATGTTGAAGCATTTCATCTGCTAGTACTTTGGCGATTTTTCCGGTAATGGTACCCTTTTCGATGAGATTGACAAGCGTTGCAAGAGAGTGAGGGCTCAATCCTGTTTCTAAAAAATGTTTGCCGGTGTCTTTCAGACGCCCTATGAATTCAACCAAAATCCAGTTGCAGAGGTTTTTAGCATTTAAACATTCTCGCATCGCTTCATCAAAGAAATCTGCGATTTTTTTATCACTTGCTAAAAGAAAGGCCTGATCGGCAGCTAGGGCCATTTGCTGTACATAGCGTTTTTCTCTTTGATAGGGAAGCTCTGGCAGAGATTTGCGAATCTTTTCAATTTCAACCCCTGTAAGTAGTAGGGGAGGGAGGTCTGGTTCCGGAAAGTAGCGATAATCATCGGCACTTTCTTTTGTGCGCATGAGTTTTGTTTCGCGTGCTTCTGCATCCCAACGGAAGGTAGCGCTTGTAATGACCTCTTTGGGATCTTTTTCTGCATGGCGTTCATATTCTTTAATTTGTCTATTAACCTCAGACTCAATCGCTTTTTCCATGTAGTTAAAGGAGTTTAAATTTTTGATCTCTACCTTAGTGCGCAGCTCTTTTTCTCCCTTTTTGCGTACAGAGACATTCACATCAAAGCGCAGCGAACCCTCTTCCATATTGCAATCGGATGCATCGATGTATTGTAAAATGGCTTTAATTGCCATGGCATAAGCTGCCGCTTGCTTACCAGAATGCATACACGGTTTAGAGACAATTTCAATCAAAGGCGCCCCGGCGCGATTATAATCGACAACAGAGAAATCCTTAAGATGTTTAAGTGTGCCTGCATCATCTTCCAGGTGCACACGCTCAATGAGAATTTGAAGCTCCTTTCCTTCTACTTCAATATGAACATGCCCGCCGTTAATAATGGGCTGATCAAATTGTGTGATCTGGAAATTTCTGGGGCTGTCGGGATAAAAGTAGGATTTTCGATCGAATTTACTAAAAGTTTCTACTTTGCCATTAATGGCGCAGCCAAACTGAATGGCTTTGCGCACCGCTTCTTTGTTTAAAACGGGCAAAGAACCTGGCATTCCTGTACAGACCACCCCTATGTTGGTATTGGGTTCGGCCCCAAAGTTGTTAGGAGCATCGCTAAAAAGTTTGGATTTTGTGTTTAAGCAGGCGTGAATTTCTAATCCAATCACTACTTCCCAATTTTGACGTGTCATGCGCTACCCCTTTTTAGAACCTGTTTACAATCTACTGAATCCAGGCAGGGACTTTGTTCACCGCCTGGCTTAACTGTTCAAATCCCTTTGCAGCCTGCAATACAAGCTCGTCTGCTTTCTGCGGCCCCATAAACTGAATTCCCATAGGTTTATCGTCGGCATCAAATCCGCAAGGAATGCTAATGATAGGTGTGCCGATCAAATTTGCCCCAATCGTATAAAGATCTTCAAGATACATCTGCAAAGGATCTTTTTTAGAGCCAATTTCAAATGCGCCCATAGGTGTTGTTGGCATGAGGATGAGATCGCATTGTTTAAATGCCTCATTTGTTTGCTGAATCATGAGGGTACGCACCTTTTGTGCTTTTTTATAATAAGCATCTTGATAACCGGAAGAGAGCACAAAGGTTCCCAATAAAATTCTGCGTTTGACTTCAGCGCCAAAGCCCTCTTCTTTGGATTGTGTGTAGACATCGGTTAAAGAAGTCGCTTGTTTGGCTCTGCGGCCGTAGCGAATGCCATCAAAGCGGGCCAAGTTAGTAGAGGCTTCTGCCGTGGCCAGAATGTAGTAGACGGCAATGCCATAGTTAAATAGATCCAGATTGATATCGATAATTTCTGCCCCGTTGGCTTGCATTTTTTGAATGGCGTTTTCAAAAATTTCTTTGGATGGAGGAGCTAAATTTTCGATAAAGCGAAAAGGTACCCCTAAGCGCATGCCAGAAAAAGAAGGGGGGCTTAAATGGGTGGATATAGGAGATCGGAAGAGCGTCGTGTAGG
>CALBHK010000364.1 GCA_937894565.1 uncultured Chlamydiae bacterium | reverse complement strand
AATTAAATTGATTGAAAAATGATTTATGAAGGAAGTCTAATATCTCTAATTCCAATAGGCTTTGTTGCACAAACCTAGCCTATAAGGTTTATTCAGTCCTATAATTTCAAAATGAATAAACCTACTCCTAAAACTTATCGTACAACCAACTGGTCTTCCTATAATCGCGCTCTCATTAATCGGGGCAACATTTCCATTTGGTTTGATCCAAACACTCAGTGGTATGCACAACCACAAAACAAGCAAGGTCGAAATCAAACTTACTCCGATACGGCTATTCAATGCTGTTTAATGATCAAATCTTTATTTAGACTCTCTTTACGCATGGTCACAGGTTTTGTTCAAAGTCTGATTAAACTTTGTGGATTAAATTGGACCGCACCAGATTACAGTACGCTTTGTCGAAGACAAAAACATATTGATATTGCGATTAGCTATCAAAAAAGTAGTGATGGGCTACATCTACTCGTCGACTCAACTGGCTTAAAGTTTCTAGGTGAAGGTGAGTGGAAACGTAAGAAACATGGACCTGAATATCGTCGCCAATGGCGTAAGCTTCATATTGGCATCGATGCTGAAACCTTGCAAATACGTGCAGTACAGCTTACTACAAATAATGTGAGCGATTCGCAAGTACTCGGTGATTTACTTGCTCAAATTCCCTTAGATGAACGAATTGATTCGGTCTATACCGATGGTGCTTATGACACGAAGCACTGCAGACAAGTCATTCTAGATCGAGATGCACATGCGCTCATTCCGCCAAGAAAAAATGCAAAACCATGGAAAGATCAGAAATTGAGATCTTTAGAGCGGAATGAGTTACTGAAAACAGTTAAACGTTTAGGAAGAACGCTTTGGAAAAAATGGTCTGGTTATCATCGTCGAAGTTTAGTTGAAACCAAGATGCATTGCATCAAACTATTAGGTGATAAATTAACAGCAAGGAGTTTTTCTAGTCAGGTGAATGAGATTCATGCACGCATAGCCGTATTGAACAAATTTACAGAATTAGGTCGTCCTCATACCCAAGTTGTCACTTGAATTCTGTTCAAATGAGCAGAGTGTTATCTTTTAAATCTTTGTGCAACAAAGCCCTATTTTTTCATTTGAGTATTTCACTAATTTAATTCTCTTATCTACTCAATAAACAATAATACTATAACGATTTTATTGGAGGTTTTTTGATTCTATTTAACATAATGGCGGTTATACGAAGTACACTTGTATATTAATATAAAAATCAATGACTTAAAAAATTGTCATTACTCAAAAAATCAGCAAAAAGTCGATTTTGAAACAAGTCGGCTTTTTTATGAGCAGTTTTGATAGTTCTTGCCAATAAATTTG
>CALBHK010000363.1 GCA_937894565.1 uncultured Chlamydiae bacterium | reverse complement strand
TTAAAGTTCGCTCAAAAAAGATCTAAACTATACTTGACAACTCACATAGCAGGATAGGCAGGATAAAGACACTTGGTAGGAAAAATAAAATTTTACCCCTTTTCTTTTTTTTAGAAAAAAGGCAGTAATTACTCATGTGTTGTGTCTTTATTCTGCCTATCCTGCCGCCGAAGGCGATCCTGCTCATCCTGTCATTCTTCTTCTTTTTTTTTCTTTCTCTTTTATCCTGTTGATCTTGTTTTTTCTTAAAATTTGGGTTTATTAATAAATTCTTTATGATTCTGTTGTATGATCGTGAAAACTCAAACCTGAGGAGTTCCCATGTTTAGGGGCGCATGCCTTTCTCTTTTCCTACTCGGCGCTGCCTGTGTGCCACTTGTGGGCTGCAATGAAAAAGCGGCCGAAGAACGCACAGTTTCTGTTCAATTAGAGAGCGCACTCAGTAAAAAAAGCCTCTCTTTAATTGAACAAGCTCAGAAAGGAGAAGTGTTTAAGGTTGTTAAAAATTTAAATGGAAATGTTGAATATATTGAAGCAAAGCCCCTATCAGAGACGCAGTTAAAGCATCTGAAAGCACTTGTTCTTGATGATAAAAACTATCTTTTTGGATTTAGAAAGCGTTGTCCCTTTATTCCTGAAACGGGTTTTTCTCTTTCTGGGCCTCAGGGTCAAATCACTCTTTTATTAAGTCATAGCTGCAAGCAAATTCGGTTTGTGGAGGCTTTTAGAGGAAAGACTCTCGATATAGACCCATCTGTTGAAAAATTTAAAAGAATATAGAGGCAGGCATGAGAAAATTATTAGTTGTGATTTTTCTTTTATTGTGCGCATGCCTGCAGGCAGATGAAGTAAGGCCTTATATTGGAAAGCTGCATGCTATCATTATTGCAGATATTTTTGATGAGACCATCGGTTTTGATGCTGCCCATGATCTAGCCTCTTTAAGAAAAGAAGCCAGAAAAATTTCAAAGATGACGGGATTGGAACTCAATCCCCTTTATTTTTATGGTGATAGCTTGAATGCCGGTGACATTATAGAAAAACTCCAATCAATTGTTATAGGTTCTAATGATGCCGTTTTATTCTACTTTTCCGGGCATGGTTATCGAACCTCATTAAAAAACGATCCCTGGCCCGATCTACTGTTAAGTGAAGAGGGAGTAGGTTTGGATTATGCGATGTTGATAGAAATTTTAGCAGAAAAAGAGCCGCGTTTTATTTTAGCGATTGCCGATTGCTGCAATAATGTGATTCCCCAATCATGGGCCAATACATATCGCGCGCAACCGAGAGCTCTTTTTTCTAAAGCAAGAATTAGTGAAACGGCCAATTATAGACATTTGTTTTTAGAATCCGAGGGGTTGATCATGATTTCCAGCTCAAGTGTCGGGCAGTATTCGTGGTCGATACAGGATGGTGGAGTTTATACACTTGCTTTTTTAGATGCCCTGCATCACGCTGCGCGCACACAAGAAAAAGAGAGCATACAGTGGGATTCCATTTTGCAAGAGGCCTCTTTACAGGTAATGGACTGGTGTCTTTTTAAACGAGAGTTAGAGGAACCTCCCCAAGAGGGAGCTAATGATAAACTCTACGATATTCAGAGGCCTTACTACATTCAATTAAGCAACGTAAAGGAATTACTTGCTATATAAAATTATTTTTGATATAATGCCCATGTATTTAAAACAATAAGAGAGGTTTTTATGGCTGTTAATGGTACTATTAAAGCAGGGATTGCTACGACATTAACTGGCGCTGCACTAACAGCCGGTGCAATTGCAGGTGCTGTAATAGTGGGCGGAATGGGAATGGCAGCTGCAAGTACAGCTTTAATTGTAGCTTCTGTTGTTTTAGGTATTTTTACCCTCTTGTCGGCAACGACTTTAATTAGAGGGCCGAAAAATGAAAACGTTAAAGAAGAAGACACGCAGAGAGCTTGTTATTTTTTTAAAGAAATAGCGATTACTTTTTCTAATCTTTTAGGATGTGTGGGTAGTACTTTTAAAAAATGCTGCTGCTGTAAAAAAGAATCGAATTCTGGTTTTAACATCGATAATATCATTCTTAATGAGAACGATGTTAATGATTCAGATTTTGAAAATTAATCGAGTGAGTTGAAATTAGCTTGAAATAGTAAAAAAATTAAGGGAATTTTATGTGTGAGATGAATGCTTTGAAAATGGGAGTTATGACAACTATTGGTGCTGCAGCTTTAACAGCCGGCGCGATTGCAGGTGCTGTGATCGTGAGCGGAATGGGTATCGCAGCTGCTAGCGTGGCTTTAATTGTAGCGTCAGTTGCTTTGGGTATTTTTACACTTTTTGCAGCTACGAATTTAATAATCGGTCATACAGACTTAAAAGATGAAAAGGCTTGTTATTTCTTTGGGTTCATGAAAGATACTTTAACAGCTATTTCTCTCCTTTTTAAATCTTGCTGCTGCTGTAAAAAATAATAATAAAAATGTTGATTTTAGTTTTAATATTAAAAAATAATAGGGGAATTTTATGTGTACGATGAATGCTTTGAAAATGGGAATCATGACAACTGTAGGCGCTGCAGCTCTAACAGCCGGTGCAATTGCAGGTGCTGTGATAGTGGGCGGAATGGGAATGGCAGCTGCAAGTACAGCTTTAATTGTAGCTTCTGTTGCTTTGGGTGTTTTTACAGTTTGGGCAGGAGCTTCTTTGGGTTTGGGTTTGTGCTGTGGGGTTTTTTCGAACAAGAAGAATAAAGAGAGCCTTAAAAAACCTTGCAATTTCTTTCTTGTCATGGCATCACTTGTGAAAGATATACTTTGCTGCTGCTGTAATTAATAACGTAGATTTTATTTGAAATAGTTAAAAAATTAAGGGAATTTTATGTGTGAGATGAATGCTTTGAAAATGGGAATTACTACGACTTTGGGTGCTGCAGCTTTAACAGCCGGTGCGATTGTAGGCGCTGTGGCCGTGAGCGGAATGGGAATGGCAGCTGCTAGCGTGGCTTTGATTGTAGCCTCTGTTGCTTTGGGTCTTTTTACCCTCTTGTCAATAACTGCTGTAATTGGAGGATTGGTTGAAGGGGAAGTTTTTAATCCTAAAGACCATGATTCTTTAAAAGCCTGTTTTTTCTTTGAGTTCATGGGACAAGTTTTGGGTGATATTTTAGAATGCGTGGGTGGTATTTTTAAAAAATGCTGCTGCAGTTGTAGCTGTCCTAAAAAAGAAAAAACAGTAGAAAATGAAGTAGAAATTAAAACAGAGACAACAACGACAGAAGTAGTTGAAAATGAAGAAAATAAATAATTGTAATGTGGTTTCACTTGTTTATTAAATAAGTGAACTAGCTCTGCGAACTAGAAATAGGTAAGCGGGGTTTTTAGAAGGTCGGATATTAATATAAAAAAAATTAGGAGATTGTATGGAAGCAAACCAATGTATGACTTGTAGTGCTAAGAAAGGAATTGCAACAACTATAGCCGCCGCAGCAATGACTGCTGGTGCAATTACAGGTGCTGTAATAGTAGGTGGAATGGGTATCGCAGCTGCTAGCGTGGCTTTGATTGTAGCGTCAGTTGTTTTGGGTATTTTTACCCTTATTTCTGGTGGCGGAACAGGGGTTGAATTATTTTTGGGATTTGATGGGGGTCATATTGAATCAATGAGATTCTTACTTGTTGACTTTATTGGTGAGTTTTTTAAAGAGAACTGCTGTTGCTGCAAATCTAAAGAAAAAACAATTGTCTAAATTTTTTAGATTTCGTTTTTTAAGACTCTGCTTGTTTGAAAAAGATAAGCAGAGTTTTTTTTAGGTTAGCTTTATTAAAAATAAAAAATAGGAGATTTTATGTGTACAATGACTGCTTTGAAAACAGGAATGCTCACAACAATAGGAACAGCTGCTCTAACAGCTGGTGCGATTACAGGTTCTGTGGTTTTAGGTGGAATGGGTATTGCAGCGGCGAGCGTAGCTTTGATTGTTGCGTGAGTTGCTTTGGGTGTCTTTACTCTTTGGTCAGCATTGACTGTGGTATCTTTAAAATTGGATAGGGATGAGAATGATGAAGATGGTGGAGCTCGTGAGTTTTTTTATGTATTTGCTCATTTGCCTTGCTCGATTGGTCAGCTTTTTAAAGAGTGCTGCTGTTGCTGTGGATCTAAAGAAGAAGATACAATCGAGAATTTGGAAGAAAATACAATAGTAGAAGAAGATACTTCAGGAAATGTGAATAACTTTGAACAACAAATGGAAAATGCAATACAGAATAAGAAAAATAAAAAATTAGAAGAAAACGTAGAGAACAACTAAGTGTCTATAGAAAAATAATTTGATGGATTTCTTTTTTTAAAGGCTCTGCAAGTTTTGGATGAGCAAGCAGGGTCTTTAATTTAGAGCGGTCTTTTAAATGTTCGCATCCCCAGATAAGATAGCGAGCCAGATCTGCTCTTGCAAGAACTTCTTCACGCTGTAATTGATTAAAACAGAATTCGCCAATTTCCGGGTCGATATCGAAGCTGATATAGGCAATAGCGGCTTGAATATTATCATTAGTAATAGGTGAAGAGGCAACTAAATGTTCTAAAAATTTTTTAGTTTCTTTTCCAATGCCACGTAAAGCACTCAAAACCACCTCTTCATTGTTAAAGTCATGATGGCCTAAAAGTTCAAAAAGAGGACGTATCGATGCTGGGTCCCCAATTTGTCCTAAACACTCAGCGGCATGGGTAGGTGCATAGCCGTAGCCTGGAAAAAGAGGATCGTAAAATTGATCCGAACGTACCAGATCAAGCAGGAGGGAGACGGCTTTTTTCCCCTCTTTTGCAACGGCGGCGATCTCTTTTTCGGGTTCTAATTCTTCAGAGAGGATAAGATCGGCAATGAGCTGTGGAAGAGAAGTTTGATAATCTTCGTAAAGAGATTGAAGCTCTCTATAAATTTTTCTTGAAGCGCCAATCCGCTCCATTTCAGCCCCGGAAAGTAGGAAAGCGCCTAAATTGGCTCCACTTTCTTCTTCTATGGCCCTTAATTTTTCTATTTGTGAAATTGCAATTTCATCTTGTACTCCCTTACTATCGTTTTGATAGTATTCGAGCATGAGGTCAAATTGCCCATTAAAGTGAGCGTCCCTATGCATGATGATGAGGGTTTCTTCTGACTCCAGTATGGGAGCGGCTTCATATTCCTCATCTTCCTCATCAAAAATGTCATCTTCATATTCATCCATGAAAAAATCTTAACAGAATAAAAGTTAAAAAGAAAGAGTTAAGAATTAGCAAATTCGCCGGCGCGGTAAGAAGAACGCACAAAAGGTCCAGCAAAGACCTGCAGTCCCAACGCTCTTCCATACTCTGCATATTTTTCAAATTGCTCAGGAGTAATAAACTCTTTAACTAATAATTTTTGCGGGCCTGGTTGTAAATACTGGCCAATGGTGATCAGGCTACAGCCAACTTTTTGCAAATCACGTAGTGTTTCCTCAACTTCTTCTTTTGTTTCTCCAAGTCCCACCATTAATCCCGATTTCACATGCTGGATGCGCCCATCTTGTTTAACTCGGGAAAGTAATTCTAATGTTCTTTCATAGGTGGCTTTATGGCGCACACGTGGGGTTAACCTGCGTACTGTTTCGATATTGTAGTTATAGACGTCGGGAAGACTTTCTATCACTTGATCAAGGGCTTCCCAGTTTCCATCAAAATCAGAAGTTAACACTTCAATTTTTGCTGCAGGCAGCTTTGTGCGGATTGCTTTTACCGTGTTAACAAGATGGTGCGCGCCTCCATCGGGTAGATCGTCTCTCGCTACCATTGTGATGACGATATGTTTGAGCTCTAAGATTTTAGCAGAAGAGGCCACGCGTTCAGGTTCATCTTCTTCTATGGGTTTAGGGGTTTTGCTATGCTGAATGCTGCAAAAGCCGCACGCTCTGGTACACTCTTTTCCTAAAATTAAATAGGTGGCAGTTTTTTGGCTCCAGCATTCAAAGAGATTGGGGCATTTAGCTTCCTCGCAGACTGTGTGCAGGCGCGCTTCGCGCATGGTTTGATTGGTCAAAGAGAGGTTGGATCCTTTGGGGAGTTTGCGATGTAAGTAACTGGGGAAGCGTCCCACTCCCACAGCTTTTGTATTTTCTTCCTGGTGGGCAGGTAAGCGATTGGGTTTAAATATTTTAAAATTTTCTCTGCTAATCATAAAAATTTCTTTTTAATAGTACGGTAGCAGGATAAAGAAAAAAGAAGAAGTGGGGATTTGCATAAAACGATTAACGGGGTACAATGTCGCTAATTATTTAAGGAATCAGTATGGCTTCAAAGGCTCAAGTTAAGAAAAAAATCTGTTGGAATTGCGAAGGAAGCGTCCCAAGAGATGCTCTGAACTGTCCTTTTTGCGCTGTCTATTTAAATCGTGAAGAAGAGGGGGATTTATCTCCTCCTTTTAGAATGGATGTAAATGAAAATGAAGAAGAGGTGGAATCTTTTGATTCTGAAGAAGAGATCAAAGAAGAGAAGCCGAGATGGGGCAGCCTTTCATTTTCCGGCTGGAGAGGGATTGTCTTTTCATTGATTTTACTGATGGCCGGCGTTTTCTTCTTATTATTTGGATTTATTTTAACCGTATTTTCTGAGAATGGATTTTTAACATTACAGTGGAATGCTCATTACTGGTGGGTCTATTTTGTGTTAGCGCTTCCTCTTTTAGCCACCGGCTACCTGATTCTCAGACAAACAGAAGACTAACATAAAAAAACAAAACAGAAGAAAAACAGGATGGCAGGATCGGCTCCCCAAATGCTTTGGGGGACGGCAGGATAAAAAGTTAATGGGTACTTTTTTCTAATAATACTAATGATAAAAACGATATAACGATAAGAACGATGGAAGAAGAAAAAAGGAGATACCTTTTAAATTTTCCCATCGTTCTTATCGTTATATCGTTTCAATTCTCTGCGTTTACTCAGCGTACTTTGCGGCTCTGCGGTTCGTCTTAACTTAAAATTAGCTTAACTTTTAACTCTCATCCTCTTGCTGCTGCTGATTGCGTCTATCACCTTCAGAAGGCTCTCTTTCTTGATCTCTGTAGGAGAGGATACCTTCATCGGCATCATGGCGCATGGTCATCATATGCACCGTATAGCCTCGTTCTGCTAATGCATGTTGCAGTCCTTCTTGCGTTTGCTTAGATTGCATCAAGCGTAGAGCATCTGTAGAGAGATTTCCAAAAGTGAGGTTAAATTCTTTGGGGGCAGAAGTTGTTTGTGTGAGGCGGATGGTAGCTCCCTCAAAGAGTGTAGAGTTATGCAAAGTCACAACAGTTTCTGTTTCTCCATTACGATTGAGAGTAACCATAGATTTGAGCATTGCCTGAGCGAGTGCCTTTAAGTTTTGAATACGGACGGCAGGGGATATGTGTTCCACCTGAATGGAGGGGGCTATAGGTGCGATAATAGGGGCAGGAGCTGCATCTATTGCCATAAAGTTAGTTGCTTTTTCAATTCTCTCTTTGCTGGGAAGTTCTTCAATAGGAATGGGCTTGCCTGTCTCAAGAGAGGTATGAATAGGCGCTGTTTTTTTTATTTTTTCTTGATCTAATAGACTAATTTCTGCAGGTTTTATTTCTTTTTCGGGGGTCAAAGGCTGAGGAGCTAATGCATTTATGGAAGCAGTTTTTTTACTTGGATGGCTACTGGCTATATTAAAAATATCTTCTGCAGGAGAGGCTTGAACAACTTGTTTTTTTTCTTTTTTTGGAGTGGAAACAGGGGATTCTACTTCACCGGACAATTCATCAAAGGGTTTGGGTAGAATTTTTTTCTCATTCACTTCAGAGACTTGCTCTTTTTCTGGTTCGGCATCGGTTTTAGTTGTAGAATCCATGACTTTTTTAAATTTTTCACGTGGCGCTCCATTTTCTCTGCGCGCAATACGACGATCAGAGTTATCCTTATTATCTGTTCTATTCACTGAGGAGTTTTTCATATCAGAACTCCATTTATCATCTGGATTAAACATAATTTACCTACTTTGGGTTTACATCCCTGTTCTCTGACGCATAGAATAGATGATGCCTCCCAGCTCATCCATTTCGCGTCCTTCTTCGATTTCTAACTCTTTTTTAATGATCGCAATCCAATCTTTTTTATGCATTTTCAGCTTGTCTACTTCTAATTCCTTCTGACGCAGGACCTTTCTTGCTTCCTCTACTTTAGCTTCAGCTTTCTTTACCTCTGCCTGCTGTTCATCTACCTTTTTTTGTTTAGCCTCTAATTTTTCTTCAACGACTTTTAAGTAATATTTCATTTGTAAAATCTTATGAGAGTTATCCCCAAAATCCATCTCATGTCGTAGTTGGGTTAATTTGTCATTTTTGTGTTTTTTTACCTCATCTCGCTCTTTGCAACGTACTTTAAGTTTTTCTTTTTCATTTTCAAGCTCTTCAATCCTCTTTTTTAGTTCTCTTTCGGCATCCTCTACGCGTTTGATTTTAATTTCAATCACCCGTTCTAGTGGATATTCAATTTTGTGCATAATTATTTATACAGGCGTTTAAGCAGTTTTAAGGTCTCTTCAAAACTACACTTTTCGTCTACTTCCTGTTTTAAAAAACGATTGACATCATCAATATGGTCGATAGCAAAATCGCCTGCTTTATCCGAACCTCTTTTATATTCACCGATTTTAATCAGCAATTCATTTTTTTTGTAATTGGCTAAGACTTCGCGCGTTTTACCAGCTAAATCGAGGTGCTCTTTAGGCACAATAGAGGGCATCACGCGGGAAACAGAGGCTAATATGTCGATTGCAGGATAGTGGTATTTTTGCGCTAAGTCCCTGGATAAAATGATGTGTCCATCCAGAATAGAGCGTGTCTCATCGGCAACAGGCTCGTTCATATCATCGCCTGCTACCAGAATAGTATAAAAGGCAGTGATGGATCCTTTATCTGAATTTCCAGCTCTTTCCAGGAGCTTAGGAAGAGTAGAGAAGACGGAGGGTGTATAACCAGCCCGTGCGGGCGGTTCTCCGGCAGCTAGGCCTACTTCCCTTAGTGCTCTGGCGAAACGTGTGACAGAGTCCATCATTAAAATGACAGACTTGCCCTGAGCGCGGAAATACTCGGCAATTGCGGTTCCAACATAAGCCGCGTTTAAACGCAGTTGGGAGGCTTGATCGGATGTAGAAATAACAAGTACAGACTTTGCTAAGCCT
>CALBHK010000362.1 GCA_937894565.1 uncultured Chlamydiae bacterium | reverse complement strand
GTTCGACGCCGGCAAAGCCTGGCTCAAATTCAGGGCGCCTTCCTTGTCAAATTCCGAATTCTTCAAGTTGTTTGGGTATATTTTTAGTTCATCCAAAGTTGTTTTTCTCTGTGAATTTAATTGTAAAGATCTTATAATTTGGTTATTGAAAAGTCAATAGCTAGGAGATCTTTATGGAAAAAGCAGGACGCAACGATCCATGTCCTTGTGGATCCGGATTAAAATACAAAAAATGCTGCTGGCTTAAAAGTCAGCCGCAAAAAAAGAAGCTCACAGCAAAAGTCATCAACTCTGGCGGCGGATTAATGCAACGTGCTTTTAAAGGACCGTCTTCTGTCCAGCCTTCTCTTACTGAGATAAGCCCTTCTGAACAAGAGGTTCATACAGAAGAAAATGCAACAAATGACGAAAAATCTGATGAAAATACTTGAGGCTAATCTTTCAACCTGATATAAAAGTTGATACAAAGCTATACCCAAACAAGATGAAGAGTTGGGAGTTTGACAAGGTAGCGCCCGGAATTTAGGCTAGGCATATCTTTAGTGGCAGCCAACCTCGTCAAAAACCAATTCTTCATGTTGTTCGGGTACAAACCCCCCAAAAAAAGAGTAACATATGTTTGGCAAATTAACTCTAGATGCTTTGAAGCACGAAGGCAGTCAGAACATGGCTGTTCTGAGCATGCTATTAGGCGGCATTTGTCTCGTTTGTCTTATTTCCTATCTTAAACGTTGGAAGTGGCTTTGGAATGAATGGCTGACAACTGTAGATCACAAAAAAATCGGCATCATGTACATTGCCGTCGTCATCATTATGTTTCTTAAGGGTTTTGGAGATGCCATTATGATGCGTCTTCATCAAGCGCTTTCTGTTGGAGATTCGTATGGCTTCCTCTCTTCTAGCCATTTTCAAGAAATCTTTTCTGCACATGGCACGACCATGATTTTCTTCGTTGGCATGGGCTCCATTTTTGGTCTCATGAATCTCATTATCCCTTTGCAAATTGGAGCCAGAGATGTTGCCTTTCCATTTTTAAATGCTCTTGGTTTCTGGTTGTTTGCATCATCTGCTATGCTGACACTTGTTTCGCTTGCAATAGGTACATTCTCAACAGCAGGTTGGTTGGCTTATGCCCCTCTTTCAAGCCTGCAGTATAGCCCCAATGAAGGAGTTGATTACTGGATATGGGTGGTGCAAATCGCGGGCATAGGAAGCACGCTTGGTGGGATCAATTTTTTGGTCACGATTTTGAAAATGCGTTGTCCTGGTATGACGTTGATGAAAATGCCAATCTTTGTTTGGAGCGTTCTATGCTCAGTAGTCCTTGTTGTTTTGGCTTTTCCCATTTTAACAGCCACGCTTCTTCTTCTCACCTTAGACCGCTATCTTGGCATGCATTTTTTTTCGGTCACCGGGGGCGGTAATTACATGATGTATATTAACCTCATCTGGGCGTGGGGGCATCCTGAAGTTTATATTTTAATCCTCCCTATGTTTGGCGTCTTTTCTGAAATAGTCCCTACTTTTTCAGCAAAGAGATTATTCGGTTATGTCTCTATGGTATGGGCTCTTATTTTGATTGCATTTATCTCTTTCATCGTCTGGCTGCATCACTTCTTTACAATGGGGGCAAGTCCTGTTGTAAACGTTTTTTTTGCGGTCACGACAATGATCGTTGCTATCCCAACAGGTGTCAAAATCTTTAACTGGCTTTTTACAAAATTCCGAGGACGAGTGCGCTTTACTTCACCTATGTTGTGGTTTTTTGCATTCTTGCTCAACTTTACTGTTGCCGGAATGACAGGAATTTTGCTCTCCTCACCGCCTGTCGACTTTCAAGTGCACAACAGCTTATTTTTAATTGCCCACTTCCACGGTATGGCCATTGGTGGAGTCCTTTTTGGTTTTTTTGCAGCTTTTACCTATTGGTTCCCTAAATTTACCGGATTTGTTTTGGATGAAAAATTGAACCGCTATGCTTTTTGGTGTTGGTTAAGTGGATTTCTACTGGCATTTATGCCGCTTTATATGCTTGGTTTTATGGGAGCTACAAGACGTTTAGACCATTATGAGGCAGCTACAGGATGGCACCCTCTATTCGTGGTAGCCGGGATAGGGTCTCTCATTATTTTGTGCGGAGCAAGTATTCAGTTTTTTGGCCTTTTTTGGAGCATTAAAAATCGCAAGAAAAATTGGGACCACACCGGAGGCGATCCCTGGAACGGTAGAACATTGGAATGGTCTATCCCCTCCCCTCCTCCTATTTATAATTTTGCTGTTATCCCGACAGTAGATCAAATAGATCCTTTATGGGCCATCAAAAGAGGACAAGCACCTAAGCCTGAAAAGCGATACGAAGACATTTATCTTCCCAAAAACACGCCCATGGGACTTTATATTGGGATATTAAGTTTAATTTTCGGTTTTGCAATCACCTGGCATATCTGGTGGCTATCTATTGTTAGTTTTGTTGCTATGATTATATGCCTGATCATACGGCTTTCCACAGAAGATGAGCACGAAATCATCACGATAGCGCAAGTAAAGGAAATAGAAGCTCTGCATTTAAGGAGAATGAAGTCGTATGAGTAAATCTTTAACCATTCACCATCAAGACACCCTTGAATCCCATCCTGATGTTCGCCTTCCTGATCAGCATCAGGATACATTATCTAAAACGACTTTAGGATTTTGGATCTATCTGATGACCGACAGTTTATTATTTGCCACCCTCTTTGCAACATACGCAGTTCTGCACAATGAAACTTTTGGCGGGCCCACATCGAGAGATCTTTTTAGTCTCTCCACCGCTTTTGCCGAAACAATGATCTTATTATTGAGTAGCGTCACATGCGGTTTGGGAATGCTCTGCGCACTTCAAAATAAAAAAAATCAGTTGATTGCTTATTTAGCCCTCTCCTTTTTATTGGGCACTTGCTTTGTTGCAATAGAACTAACGGAATTTACACAATTATTCCAGGAAGGAAATAGCTGGGAAAAGAGTGCCTTTTTATCTTCTTTTTTTACGCTTGTAGGCACACATGGAATTCACGTCTCTTTCGGATTGTTATGGATGGTCGTGATGATGGCTCAGGTGTTTTGGAAGGGAGTGAGCGTCACAATATTTCGCAGGCTCATTACTTTTAGCTTGTTTTGGCACTTTTTAGATTTAATATGGATTTTCATATTTACATTTGTCTACTTAATGGGGGTAATTTAAAATGGCTCACGATCTTAGTTTGAAAGAGGTTCAAAAAGAATGGCATGGAACTTTAAAGTCTTATCTAATTGGATTTTTAGCCTCCTTCTTATTAACGGCTATATCCTTTTCTCTGGTCATCACAAGGCTGTTTTCAGAGCAGATCTTAATTTATACACTAATCAGCCTTGCAATTATACAAGCCATTATTCAATTGCTATTTTTCTTGCATGTAGGACAAGGCGAAGGTAAACCGCGCTGGGCTTCCATTGTATTTTGTTTTACAGTGTTGATTTTACTCATCATTGTGATTGGATCTATATGGGTCATGCAGGATTTAAATGAGCGTATGATGCCAGGTATGATTCACTAGACCTCTTGCATAAAGCAACATCAGATGGAATGACGCGCAGAGAAACTTAAAAACTCAGGTTATGAACAAAAAGGACAATTATTATGAAAGGGTATGTTGTAAACATCGAAAAAATCACGCTTCAGAACGAAAATTTTAGAAAAGTTTTATATACAGCTAAGAATAGCCAGCTTGTCGTGATGAGTTTAAAACCCGGCGAAGATATAGGAGAAGAAATACACAAACTAGATCAGTTTATACGCTGCGAAGCTGGACAAGGAGAAGCCATATTAAATGGGATCACACATAAGATCAGCGATGGCTTTAGCATCATTGTACCGGCAGGAGCAAAGCATAACATCATCAATACCTCTTTGGATAAACCTCTTAAACTTTACACTCTATATTCCCCCCCAAATCATCGCGATGGCGTCATTCATAAAACAAAAGCAGAAGCTGAAGACAACGAAGAGCACTTTGATGGAAAGACAACCGAATAGCGCACTAAGATTTACCATGTGGGTGAAGAGAAATGTTTATTAGACTTCTTGCGTAATTAAATTTTTGTTATCTTTTTACCTATTTCATGGAGG
>CALBHK010000361.1 GCA_937894565.1 uncultured Chlamydiae bacterium | reverse complement strand
CGCAGCCTGAAGGGCTGCAAGAGTTAGCCTGATGCGTATGCCTGCCCATCCTGTTCCTCTTCTTTTCTTCTCTATCTGTGAGTTAGCTTGGGTGTGTATGCCTGCCTATCCGTTGTTCTTTTTTTGAGTTAGTCTTGTAAGTTGTTAACGGTATCTTGCTGGAGTAGCATGGCGCAGCCAACCCCCACAACCTCTTCTTTAATATCCATGAATAACCTGGCATGCTGGGCAAAATGAGAGGGATCATCCGTTACAAAATAGCGGCACTCTCCACCTTTTTCATCTTGTTTTTCTATTTGTTCTTGTTTCAATACACGTTTTATCTCTTGCGCACAGGAGTCGGCCGAATTAATTAGGACAACATCTTCGCCTAAGTAATTTTGGATGGCATCTGCTAAAAGAGGGTAGTGTGTACATCCAAGAATGAGCGTGTCGATATTTCCTTTTAGGGGATGTAAATAGTGCTCAATTGTTTTTTCAGTGAGCGCATGGTCAATAAATCCCTCTTCAATAAGGGGAACAAAGAGAGGGCAGCTAATAGGATATAGGGTAAGAAAAGGATGATGAGCTAAAAGTGCCTTTTGATAACTTTCTGAAGCAATGGTGCCGCGTGTACCTAAAATGCCGATGCGTTTTTTGCCCTCTTTAAGGGCCATTTTGACTGCGGGCTCTATGACTCCGATCACGGGAATGTTAAGGTTTTTTTTAAGGGAATGGATAGCATAGGAAGAAGCTGTGTTGCAGGCCACCACAAGCAATTTAATGTCTTGCTGTGATAAAAATTGCGCAATTTCTTCGCTGTAGCGGCAAATAGTAGAGGCACTTTTATTGCCGTAAGGCAAGCGCGCTGTATCTCCGAAATAGATAAAATCCTCTTGCGGCAGTAGAGAGAGGCAAGAGTTTAAAACGGTAAGTCCACCTAAGCCGGAATCAAACATTCCAATTGGGTTTGGGCCAATTGGGCCAGTTGGACCCATCATTTCGTTAAACGCAGTTTTTGACCCACAAAAATGGTGTCTTTACTCATTTCGTTGAGCTCTTTGATTTTTTTAATTGTAGTGCGGTTTTTGATCGCAATCTCGCCTAATGTGTCTCCTGTTTGCACAATGTAGATATTGGGGGAATCTACAGCCGGCTCATCAAAAGCTTGGGCAACTGTTTGTAGCGTTGTGTGCACTTCATTGAGAGCGCTGTTTTGTCTTAGCAGTTCCTGATCTGTTTTTTCAAGAAAGCTATGGAGGGTTTTTAGATCATTAATCACTATGTCCAAGCGTTGATTAAGCGCGGTGATCTCTTTATTATTGTTTTTTTCTTTTAGGGATTGAAGCTCTTTACGGATGGCTTCCAAGGTTAAATCTTGATTGTTAAGACGCTGCTCTAGCCGGTTTAATTCTAACTCTTGATTTTCCACTTTTATCTGTAGATAATTTATGTTGGAGGAAGTTGGGCTGGAGGGAGGCTTTGAGGGCGCTCCCGCCAATAGATGAGTACAGATTAAAAAAAAGAGAAATAGACTTTTTTTAAAACTGGCTTTACTTGAAAAAATTGATATTTTTTGAGCAAATTTATTGGAAAATTTTGAATTCATATGTAAGCATATGGACGAAAAATTTAATGATAAATTTGCCAAAAAAGGCAATTTTAGCAAGTGAATGCAGTTTTGAAAGAAGTCTAAATTTTTCATTGTCTGCTATATATTTTGAATTGGACTCTTCGGTTAGCTGACCAGCCTGATTCTTCATTATTAACTACAAGAGGACGCTCTTTGCCGTAAGAGACGGTGAAAAGGTGGTCTGGATGCGTATTGAGTTTGATCAACAAGTTGCGCACTGTATTGGCTCTTCGAGCTCCTAAAGCATAGTTATAAGCTTGAGGCCCTCTTTCATCGCAATGCCCTTCGATAAAAATATAGGTGTTGGGATTGGTTTGAAGATAGTCGGCAATGCGGTGAATATAATTTAAGTTGTCTTCACCTTTAACCAGATCGCTATCGTAGCCGAACTGGATGTTGCGGAAAATGGAGCTCAGTTGGGGGTGGGTGGAGGGGTCAGTAAACTGATTAATGCCGGGAATGGCTCCTCCAGCTTCTCCGGGAATTTCACGCGATTGGGGGTTTTCTAAATTGATCATTTCCTCGCCGTCATCGTCATAAAGAGGAATAAAATCCTCTTCATAGCAGGCGTCATCTGGATAAAAATCGCCTTGGGAACGGACTTGTCTGGAATCTCCATGCTTGCCTCCAAGACGTGAAATGCCATGCCCCATATAGCGGGTGGCTGATTTAGTGTCGTCCCACACTTCATTGCTGGAACGCGCGCAGCCCGTAAAAGCAGCGGCAAGAGCTAGAATTAAAAGGAATGAATATTTCATGAAAGGCTCTCCTGGTTTTAATATACCGGATATGATTGAAAAATTGGAAGTTTGGCAAGGAGGCTGCTCAAAATTTTTGTCTGGAGCGAGCACTATTGCCTGTGGCAAGGTGCAAGTGAAGATACAAATTTTGATGCAGAGCCGACGATGTCAAAACCCGATTTTTCAATCGTATTCGGTATGAACAGCAGGATAGCATGGAGATATGAAGCGAATCAAGTAGAAAAATGTTATAGTGGTTTTATTTAAAATTTATTGATTTTTAAATAAAAAATATAAGTATATACTTAGAAAAATCCGGGAATTAATCTATAGGGAACCTTTTTTTCGTATTCTTCCCAGGGTTTTCCATATTTAGCTTTACAGCGTTTCTCGCAGCGCAGACAGCGGTGCACAAGTAAAATCATCATATAAACGGCATAGAAGTAAGGAAGTGCGCTTTCAAAGCCACAGCAAAGGCAAGTGGAGAGAGAGAACATTAAGTCTCCTGTATAGTTAAAATGCCGCGCTTTTCCCCACCATCCAGAGATGAGAAGCTGTGATTGGAATTCTTTATTATCTGCTGCTGTATAACTACAGGGAATGCTATGCGCATTCTTTCCCCAGATTTTAGCATTTATCCCTTCTCTTCTAAAAAGATCTTTTTGATTGTTTGCAGATCTAAAAATGGCATATCCCGATAATCCTAATAAAAACACAAAAAGGGCATAGGAAGTAGAGAGTTCAATGGGGTGATAAAGTAGATATAAACCTTGCAGAGTATACATGTAAGGCAGCCAGACACAATTTCCCCAACTCAGCATCCAACCAAAATGGTCATGGCAGATGTCGATTGTTTTTAAATACCATGTTTCATGCCAGAAAAAATCGATGACATAGATAGCTTGCAGGATGTTGAGCAGGATCATGGAGTTGGTCACATAGCCAATAGTCGCATACTGCTGCGCCCCAAATGAAAAGTTGATCAGCGTCCAGGCAATAATACCCAAACGTCCATTAAAAAAGAGTTTAAAATCGAAGGGTCCGATACGGGGATTGAATTCGATTCCCATATAAAAATCATATAAAAAATTGCCGCTAAATTTGCGGTCTAATTTCTCTGTGGGGAAAAGGTAGGCTTTGATGTAGACAAAAATGGCAAGCAGATAGCCCAATCCATTGGCCACCCATAAGAGCGAGCCCCACTTTTGAGCAATTATAGCTGGAGAAAATAGGTTAAAAAGGTAAGCCCCGCTAAAAAATAAGAGGTGGGAAATAAGATAAGCTTGCAGGCCATTGATTTGATATTTGAGCACAATGCCCGCAGGTGTGGGAGCTCCTTCTTGTAAACCCCCTCTATAACCGGGTAAGAAGCGATGGAGGAGATCGGGCAAAGAGAGCGCTAAAATTAGCTGTAAGAGAATCCAACCCGCGCAAAGAAAAAGACTCTCTTTTTCAAATGGGGGGAGTTGAGAGAATAGAAGTCCCCAGTTTCCATCAAAGATTGTGAGAGCTAAACCTAATAAAGAGCCTTGGTAATGCACGCAGCTTATATAAAAATAGAAGACCATAAAGGGAGTGAAGAGGAGAATTAAGAGGGTGGATAAAAAGGTAGAAAGAGAAAAATGAGAGGCTCTTCCCCACATGCCGCTTGTGTCTGTTTGCATGCTAGCTCCTTATCGTTGAATTTCTTCTTTTATTCGTTTGTAAATTCGGTGTCAATGCCTTCAACGCTCTGTTTAAATCCGTTTAGAAGATGAATGTAAAGCGTATCCCAGAGCTTTTCAGGTGCATCGCTTTTGGTAGAGAGCAATTTCCCATTAAATTCTAGCACGCAAATGCCATGTAAAGAGGCCCATAGAGTATGCGCTAGTTGAGCTAGTTTTTTTTGATCTCCTTTTAAATCTAATGTAAGGGTGCTTTGTATAAAAGAGAATAGAGAGCCTACTTTTTCTTGATACCAGTGAGGGATCTCTTTGGGATTCAGGTGTTGGTAATCAAATAGTAGAGTCCAGAGAGCATGATGGTCTCTTGTAAAATGAATATAAAGTTTGCCCATGGACCTCCCTACATGTTTGGTGCGTTTGGCGTTTTCATAGCCCTTTTTTAGGGTAGCCAGAAGCAGATCTAACGTTTCACCATTGACGTAGAGTAGAATCTCATCCATATTTTTAAAAGTATTATAAAGAGTGCCTGTAGAGCAGCCGCTTTTTTGAGCAATGTCTCTGATGTTAAGAGCTTTGTGTCCCTGTTTAACGACAATTTCTTTAGCGCTTAAAACAATTTTTGTTTTTAAATCAATTGTGCTAAAAATCTGTTTTTTTGCCATAGGGACTCTTAAAGATGATGGAGCTAAACGAGTTTATTCTAGATCGAGTAGGATAATTTGTGAATAAATTTTTTATATACTATACAAATAGAGTGATGAGAATCCAGATAATGGCAATAGGCGCAACGTATTTAATCATTAAAGCCCAAAGTTTGCCTATTTTTCCAAAGGAAGGAGATCCTTTTTTAAGCTCTTCAATTGCATGTTCTGTTCCCCATACCCATCCTGTAAAAATAGATAAGAGCAGGCCGCCTAGGACCATGCAGACCCCTCCCCAGAAAAAATCCATGCTATCGTAGAGGCCAGTTTCAGGAAGTAGGGGAAGTTTCAAATTTGTCAGCCAATCATTAGCTCCTTTTGAAAGTGCTACTGGAATGCTGATGAGGAAAGCAATTGTCCCCATTACCCATGCTCCTTTACTTTGAGACCATTTGTGGTTTTCTTTTAGATAAGCAACTGGCATATCTAGAAGAGCAATGCACGTAGTAAGAGCCGCAAAAGTGAGGATCACAAAGAAGAGTGTTCCAAGTAAGTTACCAAAGGGCATTTGCAAAAAGACATGCGGCATGACGTTATAGACAAGCCCCGAGCCTTGGTAGGGATCTTGGTTAAAAGCAAAGAGTGCAGGGAAGATGATAAGACCTGCGCAGAAAGCCACCCCTGTATCGAAAGCTGCAATATAAAAAGCACAGGAAAGCAGGTTGTCTTCTTTTTTTGCATAACTGCCGTAAGTGATTAAAACGGCTTCTCCAATACAGAGAGAAAAAAAGGCTTGTCCAAGGGCATAAAGAATGGTAAGTCCCGAAACTTGTGAAAAATCGGGATAGAGATAGAAGGTAAGCCCTTGTATACTATTGGGAAGAAAAAGAGAGCGGATAACAAGGATGAGGAGTAAAACAGCCAAGGTAGGCATTAAAATTTTGCTCCATTTTTCTAGTCCTCCTTTAAGTCCCTTGGAGACAATGTAAATGGTAGGTAAAAGCATGAGAGCAGTTGAACCAATAGTATAGAGAGGGTTAGAGGTGAGAGCTTCGTGAGGAATAATGGTACCCGTAGACATCTGAAAGACATAAGAGAGGGCCCAACCGGCTGCGACAATATAGTAACAAAGAATAAAAAAGGCAGTTAAGATACCCAGAGTACCGACATGTTTCCAGGCAGAGCGAGGTTTGAGCTTTTCAATGGCAGCTACAGGATTTTTTTGAGCCGCGCGCCCGACCGCAAATTCATTGAGCATTAAGGGAATGCTTAGAATGATGACACATATAAGATAAATAAATACAAACGCGGCGCCTCCATTGCTGGCGACCATATGAGGAAAGCGCTGCAGATTCCCAAGTCCAACAGCGGCGCCCGCTGCGGCAAGAATAAACCCAACTTTAGATGTCCATTTTTCTCTTGAAGGCATAAGAGTGATTTTATGCCATATTTGCTTATTTGTGAAGAAAAAAAACAGAAACAAAAGAGGATAGGCAGGTATACACAATCTAAATCACAAAACATAAGAAGACAGAAGAAAAACAGGATGGGCAGGCATACGCATCAGGCTAACTCTTGCAGCCCTTCAGGCTGCG
>CALBHK010000360.1 GCA_937894565.1 uncultured Chlamydiae bacterium | reverse complement strand
AAAAGTATTTATCGCATACCAAGAAAAATTTTGCCAACACTTTTGTTTACACCCTATATACATAATTAACTTGTGTTTAAATGTAAAAATAAATTATATTAGTCTAATTATCAATAAAATTACTTCTAAGGAACTAATGTCTTTTAAAAATCTCGGCCTTCAGCAAGAAATCGTTCAAGCTATCACAGAAAAAGGCTATACAGAAGCTACTCCCATTCAAATCAAAGTGATCCCTCTTATTATTGAGAGACATGATATTTTAGCGAGTGCGCAAACTGGCACAGGAAAAACTGCGGGTTTTACACTCCCTCTTCTGCAAGTGTTGATGAATACTAGAAAAAATGAACATAGACATGCTGTACGTGCACTTATCCTCACACCAACGCGCGAGCTTGCCGCTCAAGTGGGCGAGAATGTTAAAGCTTACGGAACGCACCTTCCTTTTAAAACTCAGGTGATTTTTGGCGGTGTCAATATTAACGGGCAGATCCGAAAATTGCAGAATGGGGCCGACATCCTTATTGCAACGCCTGGTAGGCTTTTGGACCTCGTATCACAAAATGTCATCGACCTTTCCCAAGTAGAAATTTTAGTTCTCGACGAAGCAGACCGAATGCTGGACATGGGCTTCATTCATGACATTAAGAAAATCATTAAATTAATGCCTGCTAAAAGACAAAATCTGCTTTTTTCAGCCACCTTCTCCGAAGAAATCAAGAAACTCTCCGCCGGCATCCTAGAAAATCCTCAAATAATCGAAGTGGCAAAACAAAACGCGCCCACAGATCTTGTCACGCATATTATTTATCCAGTTGACAATAAACGCAAAAAAGAACTTCTCTCATTTTTAATCACTACAAACAAGTGGGAGCAGGTTTTAGTTTTTACCCGCACTAAACATGGAGCCAATAAGCTCGCCAAGCAACTCACTCTGGATGGGATTATTTCTGATGCTATCCACGGCAACAAAAGCCAATCTGCACGGACTAAAGCGCTCGCCGATTTTAAATCAGGCGCAGTCAAAGTACTTGTTGCGACTGACATTGCTGCACGCGGCCTCGATATTGACCAGTTGCCTCATGTAGTGAATTTTGAGCTCCCAAACGTTCCAGAAGATTACGTTCACCGCATTGGCCGTACTGGTCGCTGCGGAAACGAGGGATGGGCCTGTTCGCTAGTTTGTGTCGATGAACTTAAACTTTTATCTGACATTGAAAAGCTTCTCAAGCGTAAGATTGAAAAAACACTAGAGCCTGGTTTTGAGGTAGATTCTAGTATTTGCGCCGAACCGATCCAAAATGGAAGAAACAATCACTCTGGAAATCGTGGACAAGGACAGGGTTCCAAGCCGCAAACCAATTTCTCTCCTCGCAGGCAAAACGCCTCACGTCCCAGGACCTCAGAGAAATCGAAAGTAGGCTTTAAATTCAAATCCCGCTAACTATAGATATTAGCAAGAAAAAAGAAGAATAACAGGATAGGCAGACATACGCATCAGGCTAACTCTTGCAGCCCTTCAGGCTGCGATACCTAACCCATTC
>CALBHK010000359.1 GCA_937894565.1 uncultured Chlamydiae bacterium | reverse complement strand
TTTCAAAGAGTTTTGTGAAAACTTCACCTTCGCGTGTTTCTTTTGCAACCATATTCCATAAATGACAAACTTCAGTTTGACCAATCCTGTGAATTCTCCCGAAACGCTGCTCGATTCTGTTTGGGTTCCAAGGCAAGTCATAGTTCACCATTAAATTAGCATTTTGTAAGTTTACACCTTCGCCAGCAGCATCAGTTGCAATCATCACTCGAACAACTGGATCATTTCTAAATTGAACTTGAACCTTTTTCCTTAAATCTCTATTTGTTCCACCATGAATAGTGACTAAGGAATCTGGATTCCCTGTGATCTGATTAATTCGATCGACAAGATAATTTAATGTGTCTCTATGCTCCGTAAAAATAATGACTTTTCTCAAAGTTCCATCAGAGTTCTTCATTTCAGGAGTATCAAGAAGAATTTTTCTAAGCTCGTTCCATTTCCTGTCTTCGCCGGAATCAACAACTCTTTTTGCATCTTGCTCAAGACCCTTAAGGCTAATAATTTCCTTTTCTAATTCGTCAATAGTTTGAGAGGCAGTTGCTTGATCGACAACATCTTCTGACCACTGCTCAAATTCATCCCCCGGCATTTCATCAAATGCCTCTTCAAGGTCATCAGGGACTTCGCTGTCGTACTTAGAAAGAATTTCTGAATTTGCCATACCTCTTCTGACTAATTTCATTTCTTCGAGTTTTGTCTCTAATCTTTTTCTTCTGCGCTGTAGGGACATAAAAATTGCAGCAGGACTCGAAGCTAAACGTCGTTGTAGTTGAGTTAAAGCAAAACCAACATTTCCTTTTCTCTTCTTATCATTTACAAACTGATCAGCACGATTCATCTCTTCACGAACGTAATTTGTCACTTCGGCGTAGAGGGTCGCCTCAAGATCAGATAATTCAAAATTAGCAGTATACGCTTTTCTTTCTGGGAAGAGTCTAGTTCCATCAAATTTGAGAAGTTCCTCTTTAACCATTCTTCTCATCATGTCACTTACATCAACTTTATGCGCACCTTCTCGGAATTTTCCATAGAATCGGTCACTATCAAGTAACGACATGAATAATTGAAAATCCTCTTCTTTACCGTTATGCGGAGTCGCTGTCATAAGAAGGAAGTGTCGAGTGATTGAGCCTAGTTTCTTTCCAAGCTTAAAGCGGAGAGATTCATTAACTTCTCCACCAAAGAAGTTAGCTGACATTTTGTGAGCCTCATCTACAATGATTAAATCCCATTCGGTTGAAGAAGCTTTTGCGAGATACTCATCATTACGAGCAAGCTGATCCAAACGGCAAATAAGTTGATTTTGTTCTTCAAAATAATTTCCAGTTACAGACTGTTCTTGTTTTTCACGACTGAAGATTTGAAACTGCAAACCAAATTTTTCTAGAAGTTCATCTTGCCACTGATCTGATAGTGATCCAGGAGTAACAATTAAAATCCTCTTAGCATCGGCCCTCATTATAAGTTCTCTTATAAGAAGACCAGCCATAATTGTCTTTCCGGCGCCAGGGTCATCTGCAAGAACATATCTTAAAGGCTGCTTGGGTAACATTGCTTCATAAACAGCGGAGACTTGGTGAGGTAGAGGCTCTACGTTAGAAGTATGAATAGCCATCATTGGATCAAATAAGTGAGCAAGTCTAATTCTTTGCGCTTCAATCGCAAGCTTAAATTCTTCGCCTTTAGCTGAAAAACTCCAGGGCCGTCCAGCCTCCACGGGAAGGATGCGTGCCTCATCGGACCGCATAAGCATTTGTTCTCTGATTTCACCTTTACCATTTCGGTAAATGACTTCTAAAGCATCTAATCCAATCATTTTTACAGAAACAACTTTTACTAGGTCGTTTCCCTCGATGCCCTTTAGGACAGAATCGACTTTAATGTTTTCAAGTTTTGTCATAATGAAGCTCTCTGTTGTTGTAATTTTTCGTGCTCACTTGCGCCCCCAGCAAAAACCCATTGGTCAACTTCGCTAGCTTTAAACTTCCAAAGCCGTCCAACACGATGAGCTGGAATTTTTTCCTTCTCTAGCCATCGGTAGATCGTCTCTTTAGAAATCCCTAAATGGGCGGCAATTTCCTCAACGGAAAGCCATCTTTCTGTCTCGTTCACGAAACACTCCCTACAAAAATATATGTGCTGGGTTTTACAGCTAAAATTAGAGCACTGAAGGCAGCCTCTGACAAGCCAATACAATGAAATACAGTTTGATTTTTTATTTAATATATTGCGCTTAGAACCTGGCGCTCCGCTTTAGCTCTGGAATAATACAAAAAAAGTGAGATTAGAAATAACGCAGCATTTAACGGGTTCAAAATAACCAATCCTAGTTCCGAAACAACATACCCCAAATACATCGGATGTTTGATGTAACGATAGATCCCAGAGCGGACAAGGCCACGATTGGCTGGTGAGATACCAATTGATGTGCCAAGTTCTACAGTAGCAAGAACAACAATTAAAAAACCAACGATAGCCAGAAGGTCGGACACCAAAAATAGGGCCTTTAATGAAACTGTAGAGTCTAAATACAAAAGCGGCATAGCAGACGAAAGATAGGCCAAAACTGTTAAAAATTTCGGCCCCTTTGATTGAGCAGGTTTTCTTTTTAAGAAGAAATAACCTGCGGCAAAATCCCTCAAGACCAAAAGCAAGAAGAAAATAAGCTGAGTTTGTTGCCAGCGATAAAACGCCACAACACCAAACCCAACCATCATTGCTGATCCAAAATATTTGCCGTAGTCCCTAGACACTTTAGATTCCTGGCTCGCTTCGATCACGAAGTGATTGGAACTCAGGCTGCTTAATAACTCTAATTAGCGCATCTTCAGCACCAATTGCTTGAAGATAACGAAGTGCCTGACGAGCAATCTCTTCATTTAACTGTTGGTGATTTGTGATCTGAGGAAACTCTTCACTAAGAGATGTATAATTTAATGGAACAGTATCACCATTCACAGCAACTTCTTTTCTAAGCTCAATGAGCTTTGTCATCTTGTGTTCTTCAACTTCAACAGAGAAAAAACCTGTTTCAGAAGCGTATGCTTTGATTGTTTGAACAGTAGCGCCGATAGCTAAAATCAATGCCAACACCTGTATCGTTTTCTTCATAAAATCCCCCTTATCCTTTCAATAATTTTGATTCAATTATCTTAGCAACCATGACTGGCTGATCTATTGTTACGAAATGGCTCGCATCTTCAATCTGGCTAAAATCAAATTTACCAGTCATAGAATCTTTTTCTAAAATACTTACTGGCAATAGTTTGTCTTCTTTGCCAGCAATAAAGATTTTTCTTTTGCCAGACTGTGCAAGCTTCAAAAGCAGTGCTTCTTTATCAAGAACATTCCCCTGTTCACCTAATAAGTAATTCTCTTCTAGCGTGCCAGCAAGACCTGAGGGAGTAAGCTGTTTTGCCATTTCACGGAAAGACATTTCATCTCTGTTCTTTCCATAATCATACATGCTAGCACCCATCTTGTACAGCTTAGACAGGTGTGGACCTGCCACAGCCTCGCCAA
>CALBHK010000358.1 GCA_937894565.1 uncultured Chlamydiae bacterium | reverse complement strand
TTTTTCAAGATCTAATTTAGATTTATCCTATAACTTCAGCATAGCAACTGCCGGCTCCCAAAGTATTTGGGGAGCCGATCTTGTTATCCTATTATTTTCTTTTTTAAATTAAAAAACTATCCTTGCTTATAAGGAAAGAAAATGCTATACCTATCCTTATACAAAAGGATAGATATGGAAAGCTTTTTAGAAACACTGCAAGAAGAATTTCATGCAACACTACAAAAATCTAAAAGCTCTAATCGACGTCACTACCAATTTCCCCAAGCAAAGAATCTTGCTAAAATTGCAATAGGGATGAGACGTTCAGGAAAAACTTATTTTCTTTTCCAAACAATGAGAGATCTTATTGCAAGCCATGTTTCCCTCGACTATCTGCTCTACCTTAACTTTGAAGACGACCGATTACTACCTATGGATCAAAAAAAAATGGGCGAATTAATTGATGCGCTATACACACGGCAGCCAAACCTTCATGATCAACGCTGTTTTCTTTTTTTAGATGAGGTTCAAAACGTAGAAGGATGGCCTTTAGTAGTCCGTCGTCTGTTAGACACAAAAAATGTAGAAATTTATATCACAGGATCATCGGCAAAATTATTAAGTAAAGAGATTGCTACCTCCTTGAGAGGACGCTCTTTATCAATAGAAATTCAACCTTATAATTTTCAAGAATATTTAAGTGCAAAAGAAATCCCCCTACCCTCAAGGCCATTTGGAAGAAAATTTTTAGATCAATATGGTTTTTATTTAACAGACTTTTTTCAAACTGGCGGATTTCCAGGAGTTCAGGCACTATCTCCGCAAGAAAGAATTGAAATGTTACAAAACTATGCTGAGGTTGTCGTTTTTAGAGATGTTGTAGAGCGTCATAAAATAAGCAACATTCCATTATTAAAATATTTTACAAGTGCTCTTTTAAAAAATGTCGCCTCGAGATTTTCTATAAATAAATTTTATAAAGATATTCAAAGCCAAGGATATAAAGTCGGAAAAGATACGCTATACAATTATTTAGAGTATTTGGAAGATGCTTTCTTAGTATATACTGTGCCTATATTTACAGAATCCTTAAGGGTTTTAGAAACAACTCCAAAAAAAATCTACGCTGTTGATAATGGCTTAATCAATGCTTCCACATTTAATTTTGCCCTAAATGTTGGAAAACTGTTAGAAAATCAAGTGTATTTAGATTTACGCCGTCAAAAAAAGGAAATTTTCTATTACACAACCTCTGAAGGTTATGAAGTGGATTTTATAACAAAAGATCAACAAGGAGATTTTGAAATCATTCAAGTTGTATGGGACTGCAAAGATCGCGATACTTTGGAAAGGGAGGAGAGAGCCCTTAAGTCCGCAGAAAAAGAATTAGGGATCAAAGGGCGCATGATTGATTGGGAGACCTACATAAAATCGATCTAAACTCCTTGCATACCCTGATGAACGAACCCTTTGTGGTTGAATGAAGTGCCACTCCCGTGGCACAATTATATTTAACATAATACCCATATCTGCGCGTCTTGCTCGCCAGCTCGCTTGCGCTGGATATGGGCTACAAAGAGAGCAATCGCTACCGCGATTAAAACCTCCAAGGAGGGAACTCAAAACTCAGGATTGCATCACAATTGTTCAAGAGCAGCTTAAAAACCACAACTTAAAGCTGTTTTGCGTGCATAGGCGATGCAATCGTTCACCGACACCCCGCTTACATGCGTGCCTAACTCGCAAATAGATGACGGCAAGATATGATACCCCACAGGATATTGTACGATCGCGTTTCTCGCATGAAAATGATGAATAGCATCGGGTTTTTGATGCAACCCCATTTGTCTGCCCACCGCTTCTAAGGCTACATCTATAGGATTTTCAACTTCTTCTTTCACCATCACTGTTAACCGAGCATCCTCTCCACTATTTTGCTGCGCAAAAATAGAGGAGTCCCAAATCACCCCTAAAACATCCTCTTGCTCAGAGCTTGGAATTAAATAGCCAAAGCCTTCATGACAAAGCTTTGCTTGCCTATATCCCAACGAGATCACATGTAAGCCTAAATAAGGTAATTCGTTGCATTTGGGACGCGTGTCATAAATTTTATCAGCTGTAAACTCTTCCCCATCCTTGCAAACCACACAATGTTGCTCTACTTTTTCAACATTCTTATTAAAAAGGATATTTTTTTCTAATTTTTCATAAAGCGCACAAATAAGCGTCCTCATTCCATTTTTAAAAGTAAAAATCTTGTTTTCCTTCTTTCGAGCACGCAATGCTCCCATCAAAAAAGAACCATACTGCTTTTCCCATTCATATAATTTTGGAAAGGCCCAGGCGCTCGATATGCTATCTATACTCCCCCCATAAATTCCCTTAACAAGAGGATCTACAAGTAAATCTGTAGCTTTTTTCCCAATGCGTCGATACATCATCTCCTGCACGCTTTCATCTTGTAAATGACCTCGCCTCCTAAAAGGCTCACTGACAAGGCCCCAGAAGACTGGATACATCCAACGTGCAGCTGCCAGTTCTAAAAAACTTTTAGGCAAAGCCCGCAACTTTCCCTGATAATAAATATAGCGTCTACTTGCCGCGCTATTAGAATAAATGATTTGATCGGACAAGCCCAACTCCTGTGCTAATGCGAAAACATCCATTCCTCGAGCACTATGAGGACCCAATTCAAATAAAAAACCCTCATGATCCATTGTTTGAATCCAGCCACCTGCACGAGAAGATTTTTCTAAGATAAGGATAGAATGATCAGGATGAAGAGATTTAAGTTGCCAGGCTAAGGTAAGAGCTGTAATGCCTGCTCCTATTATCAAATGGTTTACCATTTGACGAGCGGAGGTAAAGAGCACAAAATCGCATCGGGATTTCCACCCGATTGAAACCCAAATTTTGTACCGCGATCATAAAGAAGGTTAAATTCCACATAGCGGCCACGGCGTAAAAGCTGCATTTCTTTCTCTTTTTCACCATAAGACATAGAAATGCGTCTTTGCAAAATAGGCAATAATGCTTTTGTAAATGTTTTACCCACACACTGCCACATTTGTTGGTCTTTTTCGGCATCGCCTGTATTTAAATGATCAAAAAAGATGCCCCCTACTCCCCTTTCGCAGTGGCGATGGGGAATATAAAAATACTCTTTGGCCCAATTTGAAAAATGAGGATAATAACCATCATCCAAGACATCTAAAGCTTCTTTTGTCGTTTGATGAAAATGCAGTGTATCTTCTTCAAAAGGAAATCCCATCGGCGTTAAATCATAGCCCCCACCGAGCCAGGATTTTTCAGGCGTCTGGATAAACCGTAAATTAAAATGGGCTGTCGGAGCATACGGGTTGCTCATATGGGTAATTAAACTAATTCCCGTTGCAGAAAAAGGGCCCTTGCCATCCGCTCCCGGAAATTCATTACCGCTTACAAAAGAAAAGTTAACCGCCGCTTTTTCAAACGTCTCTCCCCTTATTAAAGCAATTTCGCCCCCGCCGCTTCCTTTTTGATACTCCCAAGCAGTGCGTTCAAAGCGTTTAGAAGATATTTCTAATGATTCAAACTCTGCAATGATCTCTTCCCTAAGAGATTTTAAGAAAGCGATCACATTTTCCATGCATCCACACTCTCAAAAATTTGTTGAATATTCTCTAGAGGTGTACTGGGAAGTACTCCATGACCTAAATTAAAAATGTAGCGGTGTGGCTCACTTACTTGATTTAAAATATTTTCTACTGCCACTTTCACGCTCTTGCGGTCCTGCAACAATACATGAGGATCCAAATTTCCCTGCAAAGAAATACATTGTGGAATACGTTTAAAGGCATCAGATAGATTAAGGCTCCAATCAATACTAATAGCTGTGGGCTGAGCGTTAACAAGTTCATCTAAAAAGCGATCCGAACCTCTTGTAAATAAAATCACAGGGGATAATTCTTCAATCGCTTTCACCATTTTTTGATGATACGGGGCGCAAAAAAGGTTAAATTCTTCATCCGATAGATGACACGCCCAGCTATCAAAAATCTGCACAGCATCCGCGCCTGCATTGATTTGCCCTTTTAAATGAGTAATAGCTAGTTGGCACAGCTTTTCTAACAAAAGGTGAAAAGAAGCGGCATCTTGCTGCATCCACAGTCTTGTCTTTTTCAAATCAGGAGAAGAGCCCCCTTCAATTAAATAGCTAGCCAAAGTCAAGGGGGCTCCACAAAAGCCCAAAAGCGGCACGGAAAGCTGTTTTTTTGCCTCTTTAATGGCAACATATACATGTTCTAAAGCAGATAAATCGGCAGAAGTTGGCAATCGATTTAAATCAGATGGTGTATGTAAGGGGGAAGAAATTTTTGGACCGATTGATTCTACCATTTCTACCTGAATATTCCATGCCTCAAACAGCGTAAGAATATCTGAAAAAATAATAGCCGCATCTAAAGGAAAGTGACGAAAAGGCATTAAGGTCACCTCTACAGCCAGTTCCACTTGATGCGACATCTCATAAAAGCTTTGGCGCTTGCGCAGTTCTTTATATTCAGGCAGATAGCGCCCTGCCTGGCGCATCATCCAGATAGGAGGCTTTTCTTTTTGAATCCCCTGCAAGGCCTTTAGAAGCTTGGATGTCATAGAATCTCTTCTAAAATGCGTTCTACCGTAAAGCCAAACTCTTCTTGCAATTGACGATAAGGAGCAGACAAGCCAAACGTTTCTATTGAAATGGCTGTACCATCCATGCCGATATAACGATGCCACCCCTGAGAGATTCCCGCCTCAATGCTCACTCTCTTACCAATATCGCCGCCTAATATCTGAGCGCGGTATTTAGGTGTTTGTTCCTCAAAAAGTTCCCAGCAAGGCATAGAGACAACTCTGACATCTTTTCCATGACGCTTAAGGGCAGCTGCAGTATCCATTGCCAAAGAGAGTTCAGAACCCGTAGCAATTAAAGTGTAGTCGGGTTTGTTTTCTTCTTTTTTCACAATATAAGCCCCTCGTCCCAATCCCTTATGATAGGGAATTTGCGTGCTATCTATTGCGGGCAAGTTTTGTCTGGATAAAATAATGGCTGTTGGCCCCTCATAGCGTAAAGCGGCAATCCAGGCCATTTTAACCTCCCATGCATCAGCTGGACGAATCACCTGCAAATTAGGAATCGCACGTAAAGCACAAAAATGCTCTACAGGTTGGTGAGTCGGGCCATCTTCTCCTAAAAAGATAGAATCGTGGGTAAATTGATAGATAACTTGCTGTTTCTGCAGGGCCGCTAAACGGATTGCATTGCGCATGTAATCAGAAAAGGTTAAAAAAGTGCCCACAAAAGGCAAGATCATTCCTGTTTGCGAAAGCCCTGTGGCCATTGCTGCCATGCCAAATTCTCTAACTCCAAACTTGATGTTCCTACCATGAAAGTTACCTGGCTTAATTACCCCATGCTTGTTGATCATTGTCATATCGGAACAAGACAGATCGGCAGAACCTCCATAAAGCTGGGGCAGTTCATCAGCAAGGAAATTAATCATCCCTTGAGAGGCTGTTCTTCCTGCAACAGGAGATTTAATTTCTAAAGCTTCTATTTTCTGTTCTAATTCAGCAGAAAAAGAGGGCATAGACATACGGTCAAATTGCACAATCTTTTCTGGATAACGCTCTCCCCACTGATTTAACTGTTGATGCCAATTCAGCTCTATTGAGGCATCTTTTTGAAGTTTTTCAGCAAAGTATTCTTTGACAACAGAGGGCACATAAAAAGGCTCTGCAGAAAGACCTAACGCCTCTTTAGCGGCCTTTGCCTCCTCTGCTTTAAGAGGTGAACCATGCACTTTATGCGTTCCGGCTAAAGTCGGAGCTCCTTTTCCAATGATAGTACGCGCTATAATTAAAGTTGGTTTCTCTTGGTTCGCTCGCACATGCTGAATGCAACGATGAATAGCTTGCAGATCATGCCCATCAACCTCTTCGACATCCCATCCATAACTCAAATAGCGGGCTTTGGTATCTTCCGACATTGAGTCTTCCAATGGACCGTCCAATGAAATACGGTTGGAATCATAGATGACAATCAAATTGTCTAATTTCAAATGACCAGCCAACGAAGAGACTTCAGCGCTGATCCCCTCCATCATGCAGCCATCTCCGGCCAAGCAGTAAATTTTGTTATTGAAAAGAGAAAAATCTTCAGAATAAAATTTTTCTTGTAAAATTTTAAATCCCAAAGCTGTTCCTACGGCATTGCCAAAACCTTGTCCCAAAGGACCCGTTGTCGTCTCTACCCCCTCCGTGTCCAATTTTTCAGGGTGGCCGGGCGTTTTAGAGTGAAGCTGGCGAAAATTTGTAATGTCTTCAAGAGAAAGATTAAAGCCAGAAAGGTGTAAACAAGCATAGAGCCACATGGAGCCATGCCCAGCAGATAAAATCAAGCGATCACGTCCCAGCCAATTCGGATTTTTAGGATTGTGTTTTAAAGCATAGCCATACAAATAGGCACCCAACTCCGCGCAGCCCATAGGCATGCCGGGATGGCCCGAATCTGCTTTGCACGTCGCATCGATTGCTAGCTGACGGATCGTGCCGGCTATCTTGAATAGCATTTCTTTTTCTTGGGAAGAAAGGACGTTTTGGCGGACTACTTTTTGATCGACTTTCATTTGGTTTACCTCAGATAAGATGATTACTAGCATCGTAGCTTTAGACGAGGTAATGAATCAAGAAAAAAAGTGACTGAATAGACCCTTTAGGATATGAGTTTACATCAATTAATTTATTCATACACACTTCCTAAGGAACGTAAACTGCGTTTGGCAGTTGGCAAGGCAGGATCATTAGAAGATGGTAATTTCATTACGCTTTATTGGTTACTTGATCCCCAGGATGGAGTGATTATCGATTGCCGCTTTCAGGTATTTGGGCAGTCGGCGCTTATTGGTGCTGCTGAGATTGCTTGTGAAATTTTATCGGGAAAAAATTATGATCAGGCAAGGCGTTTATCTGCTGATTTATTAGAACAGCAGGTGCAGGAAAGGGTAAAAAACGGGGGTTTCCTGCAGAAACCTATCCCCATCTTAATTTAGTGCTCGAAGCTATCGATCATGCAGCTACGCAATGCACTGATATTCCATTTGCGCTTAATTACATAGCTCCTCCTTCTCCTTTAAAGGATCATGAAGGAGGCGAGGGATATCCTGGATGGGAGGCGTTGGAGGAGAGGCAAAAACTAGCAGTGATTGAAGAAGTTCTTAATAGTGAAGTGCGCCCCTATATTGCGATGGATGCAGGGGGCATTGAAGTGGTTGAGCTTACGCCAGATTTTCAACTTAAAATTGCCTATCAAGGAAATTGCACTTCGTGCTTATCGTCATTGGGGGCCACACTTTCTTTTATTCAGCACACTCTAAGAAATCGAGTGTGCGCGAAGTTGGTCGTTGTGCCGCAATTAGGAAGTGTGTATGAATAAATTAAATGTTTGGACTTTCCAAAGCCACGGGCTTGAATGATCGGAAATGACCCTGTATTAATAATACAGGGTCATTTCCGATCGTTCAACCGCGAGAGCTTTCGCGATGCCCAAACGTTTAATTTATTCATACACACTTCCTTCCTCATTTCCCGGAAAAATTGTACCTAGGTTTTACTAGGAATCTCAATATTTAGGTCTTTTAGAATTTTGCGCTGAGATTTTGTCACTTCAGTAAGAATGTGACCGTACTTCCCTGAGTACTTAACTTTCGTCAATGTTTCCATTTCCTGGAGAAGTTCACGAACCGTGTATTGTTCAATTAGCCCAGACTTTCTCATTTCTTTGCGCAAAGCACTTATATAGATTAGTGCAATGAATTGGACAAAAAGTCTACCGTCAACGGTAGCCGAGCTGTGCATTCGCAGACGCTTCATATCAAGCTGGTTTTTTAAATCATCGAAGCACTTTTCCACCACATCTTTATCCCGGTAAATCTGTAGAGCTTCTACTGGATCTTTAATGCCATTGCTCAACAATGCCTGAAAGCCTGAATAGCGATTAATATACTCACTGGCTGCTTCAGTATTATAGGAAACCTTTGTCCCTCTCTTGCGAGTGGTCTTTACAACAAAGAACGTATCATAGGCTTCTTGGTGCTCGCTAATTAGTTTTCCCGACTCTAGTTCCTTCCTGTACCCAACTAGATCTTCATTGAATCTGTCAACGGCATTCGCTCGAGCTTGAGCATTGTAGTAAAGATGTAGGTAGCAGCGGCGGTTGTTCTCTCCCCAGGGATATAAGCAAGAGTGAACATAGAGAATTTCGTTATCAAGCTTTTGATATCCTTCTGGCCCATGAATGGTTTTATAAACACCATCGATGACATGCTGTACCCACTTATTATTCAAAGGGACTGATAAAAGAAATTTGTCCTTTGAAGCAATTAGTTCATTAACGTTTTTTTTACTATAAAACCCTTTGTCCATTACATAATGAAGGGTTTTAACCTCTAACGCTTTGAACGTCTTTAAAAGGTTATGCAAGGTGGTCACGTCAGTAATATTTCCTGGTGTTCGTTCAAAATACACAGGTAGGCGTCCCTTTTGACCAAAAAGCACTGCAAGATTTAACTGAGGCAACTTGTCTTTATCTCGGTTATGTCCATATTTGATATATTCGTTGAGTTCTGAATACGAAGAGATCGAAGTGATATCGTAGCAGAGATAATCTTCCTCCAAGACTTTATTCATCCATTTGGCGAGAAAAGTTTGCTTTCCATCGATGCCAATGGAGTGAAGAATCTCGCTAATGCGCTGACTGGCCAAAGATTCTGCAAGAGAAGGTTCGTGACTCTTACACCACGTTTCGCAATGACTTAAAGGCCCTCCAGTTGAAGTGAGGTAGTAAGCCATCGTCAGGATTTGCTGGCATTGCTGAGGAAAGCAAGACTTTAATAAATTTTTCAAACCCAGTTTGTCGGTAATGCTGTCAAGAATGATAAAGGGGCCTACAATTTCAGCAGATGCGGTAACAATTGGGTCTCTAGCAGCAGCTTGATCTGGCGTAAGGCGCATCGATGGGATGAACACCCCGTGTGAATCAAGTTTACCAATGCAAATTTTTTTGTTTCGTGACTGTTTTTTTTCTTTATCCCAGTGTGAAACAGACTCGTAAACATAAGTAACACCTGTATTTTTATTAATCTGGTTGATTCGGCACGACATACATGGACCCCTTTTTCATAGGTCTAATTAGACCTATGAAAAAGTAAAAAATCAACTATAAAATAAGGCTAATCTGTTTTTATTCAGGGGGTTGCAGTAAACCTAGGTACAATTTTTCCGGGGAATGAGGTTAGAGTGGTTTGGAAATTATATAGATGCCCGTGTTAACTTTTACATTCCTGTTGGGCGACAAAAGTATTATTCTGGTGAAAAAATTTACAATCACTATATTGGGGATTATCGAGCAACTTGTTATGATGAACAGCGTTTGAATAAAGGTATTAATATGGAGATTGCAAAGAAGTTCTTTCTTCGCAATTATCTAACAGCAGAGGGAGCATTTGGACCTTATTACTATTTCTCAAAACGAGAACAGTATCTTGGAGGAGAGGGGAGAATTGAAATCTCCTACAACTCTTTTCTTTCAGTTCAAGTTAAATGTTGCTATGACTCGGTGAATCGGGTGCAGATTCAAAGTCAGCTTTGCGTGACAATCCCATTTGCTAGCGGTTATACGGGGAAGATATTACAATCTGTTCAGAGAAATCACCCCATCTTTATTGAAAAATGCTGTAATTACACCTGGAATTGGTAATCAATATCCTGCTGAAAGATTGGAAATTCAGCATGAATTTGCTTGCGGATTTGAACAAGGCGCCGACGCAGCATCGGTTTGTAATCTCCATGAGCGCCCTTATCTAATTTCCCTGTATCCACAATCACTGCTTTTCCTTCTTCTGTGAAGCCCACATTTTGTAAAGTAGCGCGGTCATTATCGTAGAAACCTTTTTCAAAGCGGTGGGCAAGTAGTTTTAAAATTTTAGTCATCATTTCTTGAAAGCCTTTATGGTCTTCTTTTTGTGCAAGTTCCTGTAGCAAGGTTAAAGCGGGAAGAACTCTTTTTTGAACAATAAATTCAACTTGGTTCAAATCCACCTCATAAAAATTATTTAAGAGATCGGTAATTTGTATGGTGGGAAAGCCAGTAGAGAGGTCCATATGTGCATAAATGACGCCCGTTTCTTGCTTGAGTTCATTTGCTGCGATTAAAGAGGCACTGGCTATGGAATTAAAGATCTCCTGCTTTTGTTTGCGCTTGTAAGCTAATTTATTAGAAAGAGATGTAGGAAGGGGAAGCATTTTCCACCACCAGCCATTGCGCAAGTGCTGATGTTTGAGAAATTTAATGACGTATTTGCCATCCTGCGAGCCAAAGACATAGCTCTGGCATCCTTTCCCAAGATAATAAAAGGGCTGATTTAAGAGAGCATTTAAGTTTGCAGGAGGCTCTTGCTGCCAGCTCTCTTCATGCTGTAATTTTCCATAGATATTAGAGATCATAAAATCGTCATTGAGCTTAAAGCGAGTAAACTTAAATCCGGCAAAAAGAAGCAGTAAGACGAAAATAAAAAGGATGATTTTT
>CALBHK010000357.1 GCA_937894565.1 uncultured Chlamydiae bacterium | reverse complement strand
TAGATTATTGTGGCAGTCTTGCCACCCAACTCGCTCTTCATCTTTCCACTGAATTAGAGCACCGTCTGCCCACAACTTAATTAATTCTGCGTGTGCAGGAATAATTTTGATTGACGCAGAATTACTGGCGTGCTTAGGGATTTGCTTCATTTAAATCTCCTTGTTAATATGAAACTCTGTTCTCAGCCCATGTCCAATTAGGACATATACATAAGCAATATAAATTAGGATGGCATAAACCATTTAAATTCTCCTTAAAACGAATAGCCGTCTGTCTCGCAGAAGGCAACATAGCCGCTATTTGCGGCCATTCTATTGAGATATTCAATCTCAAACATATCGCAGTATTCCCGGAGTTTCTCAACGGGAATTGCATAGAGCCTACGTTGAAGCTCGTCAATGAGTTGCTGACTGGTTAAATTATCCATCATGGCTATTTCCTAAATTCGTTAATGGTTTGCATACGAACTAAAACACCGTTATAACTATAGTATTTAATCACACGGATTAAATTACCATAATCATCTGTAATGTGAGTATGCACAACCATTAATACTCCAGAAAGAATGATTCGAGAATATGCATGCACTCGTTACCGAATGCTTCAACAATAGATTGCCACATGATTTAACCTTTATTTAAACTGGTGGGTCAGCTAGGACTCGAACCTAGAACGCGGAGCGTACACCACAATTTCCCAATTAAAATTACTGACCCGGTTTGGTGCGACTGGTTGGATTCTAACCAACGACCTGCCCGTTAGAAGGGGGCTGCTCTATACGCTGAGCTACAGTCGCAAGGTGAGGGGGCTAGGTCTCCATTTATTCCCCAGCATGGGAGACTCCACGGTACGCTTCACAGCGTTTCATACCATTTCAGGTAATCTTCAGCCGAGTTGCTGATGCTGGGCAAGATGCTCACTTGCACCCCCTCTGGTGAGCCAACGGCTTGGTGCGGGTAGCCGGAGTCGAACCGGCACGCTGTTAAGCGGCAGATTTTAAGTCTGCTGTGTATACCAGTTCCACCATACCCGCGTTTAAGCAGTGTTTAACGCACGTTTTGAGAAACGCGCTTGGTGATGGGATGCACACCGGGATGCCGCAATACTGCGGCCACAATGGCATCACCCAATTGAAACCCCCGGCTAGGCTGCCATTGCAGCCATGTATTGCGGTCCAATGCTGCGGCGGCACGATCAGCACCGGACACCGAGCCATTGCGAGAAACCGAAGTAACACGGGATACAGTTTTAGCCATTACATTCTCCAACGTTGCGCCAAGTGTGGCGCGGTTTAACACAGCATTTAAAGGGATGCTGAAACCCTGAATAAACCTATAGTGGAGAAACCCAACGGTTTCTCTCTATAGACTCACTCCCCACTAGCCACAAAATCCATTGCCTTACAATAGCCCTGCCATTCGGCCAGCTTGAGTGCCTTTGCAATCACAAGCCCCGTGCTAAGAGTAACCTTATTCAGGTCGGCTTGATCCTTGTTTACAGCACCACGAATAAGACGCACCAGTTCAATCTCAGAAATCTTGAAGATTTCCACATTGGCAAGAGCCAAAGCCAAACGATCAAACGACATTTTAAATTCTCCTTTACAGTTCGTTGTGAAAAGCCGCCATAAAACAAATGTACATCACTTGTTCTTCATTTGTCATATGGAATGTGGCAATTTCTGAGTGACACGCACAGCCATCGGCCACCAGCATGCCCCTATAAAAATCCCATTGCTTATCGTTCAAAGCAAACATTGGGTTCCACTCATGATTGGATGCATCACAAACCGCATCCCACCAAGTTTGTTTCTTCATTTAAACTCTCCTTTAAACAATGGTGGTCAAATTCTCAAGAAAATCAGCATGCTTGTCTGACATAAGAATGTCAAACAAAACATCCCAGTATTCTTGTTCAGTATACAACCCCTGTTCCTTCATCTGTTGGGTTGCTTGAATTTGATCAAACAAAGATTGTTCCATGTTTAATTCCTTGTTTAAACAGGGAAACCAGCAGCAGCACGCAACACTTGATTGACGTTGCCATACTTAGCGGCCACACGAGCGGCACGCTCCAATGCCTTGCCACGCAGACCCAGCTTGGCACGCAGGGCACGCTTGTAAGCTGCAATGGAGGGGGTAGATTGAAGTTTCATTTAAACTATCCTTTAAACATCACTCAAGAACAAGAACATCCCGCAGGATGGGCGCATCACCACGGATACGACCGTGGTTTTCATCATCCAGGCGCTGCAAGTACATTACAGAATCAGCCTGAAACTCAGCTTGCATATCATCATCATACACAATTTCGGTGGTGTACTTGCGGCCATAGTTAGACCAATCAAGCATGATAATCATGATGCATTCTCCTTGTCGGTTTAAAGACATTTAAAGGGATGCTGCAAACCCTTGTTGCTGTCACTGGGGTTAGTGTACTTCATTTGAGCGTTGGTTTCCACCTTTACAAAGTAACAGAGTGTAACAGCCTACATGCATTATGCTGCAACAACATGCATTATAGTGCATGAATGGGGGACGCAAGCTAGTACGTAACACAATGACAATCATAAATGATCAAATATTTATCTTTTGATAAACAAACTAGGGGGGGGTAGGGGGGGGGGAAAACTTGGGGGCGACAGGTGGGAGGAAACCCACCTTCCTATAATTTTTATAAAATTTGACCAATAGGGGGGCATCTTTCATGCTTTTTAGCAAGAACGTTTTAAACGCTCTACAATCGTTTTTAAGCTGTTTAAGCTACCCATGTAGCACCTACCCTGTTTAAATCGATCTAAAGCTGTTTTAGGGGCCTTCTAGGCCTATTGACGCTCGACGTACACACCCCACGTCTCGCGTTACGCCTACATGTACACCTACACGTGTGCTTACGCACACACGTTTAAAACCTTAATACAATAAAACATAAATACAATACATTAAATACATATGGTATTGATATCTTACCACACTTGTCAACAACAACCACTACTGTGTAAAATAAAACTTGACAAGAACCTTCATTTGTGTTACAATAGATGTATGTCAACTACTTTTATGGAGATTTGTCAATGTCTTTTCAATTCAAATGTACTGAAATGTATGATAAAACTAAGATTGCTACAATGCTGTCAGAAGGTAAAACTGGGGCTGAAATAGCTAAATTTTATGGTGTGTCTCGTCAAAGACTCGACCAAGTTATGCGTAAAATGGGTCTTGTAAATCCTGTTAAAATGCGCATTAAAAACCGCAAAGAGACCTACAAACAAGAACAGTATTTACGTTGGGGAGATAGAGAACAAGTTGAGTGGGCTGAAAAAAGAATGAAATATAAGAACAAAAAAAGCGCTGCTCAAGCGCAAGGAATTCCGTTTGATATTGAATTTCATGAGATAGAGTGGCCTACTTACTGCCCAATTTTAGGTTGTGTGCTTGAATATTGTTCAGACAAACGAGTAGAAAACAGTCCTTCTTTTGATCGAATTGATCCATCACAGGGTTATGTAAAAGGAAATATTCAGATCATTTCATGGAGAGCAAACCGAATTAAAAATGATGGGACTCCAGAAGAACACCGTAAAATTGCTGACTATCTTGACAAAAAGGGATATGTCTATTAGCAGTTAACCTTGTATTGTGTTAAATGTTCTGGTATAATAATAGGTAAGGACACAATTCTTTGTGTTAAACATCTTGTCTCAAAGGAGAACGCTGTGTTATCTGATAAAAAAACTGCTCGTAAAAAAGTTCCTGTTCGTAAGCCCACAGACTTCCAAAAAAGCTGGGGAGACAAGCAGAAACTAGAGGCTGTAAACACCTATGTGGTGCTTGGTGGTAATGCCCAACAAACAGCCATTGCTCTTCAAATTCCTCAAGAAACTCTACGCAAGTGGACTAAAACAACTTGGTGGAAAGAGCTTTATGACGAGGTTAAGCAAGAAGATAACATTGTTCTTTCTCATAAACTTCAAAACATTGTCGCCCGTTCCCTTGCTCTTGTAGAAGATAGGTTGGAAAAAGGTGACTTTTTTTACGACCAGAAAACAGGTCAAGTTGTGCGTAAAGAGGTTTCTCTGCGAGATGCACATGAGGTTATGAAGAGTAGTTTCCAAATGAGGGAATCGATTGAAAAGCCTCAAGCTGCTGAGGTTGAAGAGGGCAGTGTTAATGACAAGCTGGCTGCTCTTGCTAAACAATTTGAACAATTTGCTGTTGCACAGAAAACCAAAGCTCCTGTTAATGTGACAGATGTTGTTTTTCTAGAAAATAAGGAGAATGAAAATCCCATACCAGAAGAACGGCAAGCGTGACTATAAAACGGAATATGCCAAATACCACAGCAAACCAGAACAACGAGCCAACAGAAGTGAACGAACAGTTGCAAGAAACCAAGCCAATGCAGATGGTCGTACCTCTAAAGGTGACGGAAAAGACCTGGATCACAGAGTTCCCCTTTCTAAGGGAGGATCATCAGCTAAGTCAAATCTACGAGTTGTATCCAAATCTGCAAATCGAAGCTTTAGTAGAAACAAAGACGGGAGTATGAAATCCCAGAAGAGTAAAAAGGGAATCTAAATGCAATTAGTGCCTTATGCAAAGCGTTGGTATAAAATGATTTCAATTCAAGCCAACTCAATTAATGCTTCTTTTCTTGTTGCATGGGCATCAATGCCAGAAACCTTTCAAAACATTGTTCCTAAAGAAGGACTCATTACAATTGCTGTTGTTCTACTTATTTTAGGAACATTTGGAGCTTTAGTAAAGCAAAAATCAGTTAGCGATGACCCAACTAAACAGTAATATTATTGCTGGTTTTGTTCGTACTGTACTCTCTAGTAAGTTTGAAGGTGCTGTAGAAACACCAGATTTTCACAAAGAAGCTTGGGACATTTGTTGCAGTAAATATACCAAGGTTGCGTTAAGCGCGCCACGAGGTCATGCAAAGACCACTGGCATCACTGTTTCTTATGGCCTAGCAACCTTAATGTTTAGACAGCGTAAATTCATGCTGTTGGTATCTGACACTGAAGCGCAGGCAATGATGTTCTTGGGATTCTTCAAAGAACACCTACAAGACAACGAAGCTTTAATCAATTTATTTAACCTTAAACGTAATGAAGACGGTAAGGTTTTATTTATTAAAGATACTGAAAGTGATATTATTGTTCAATTTGCTGATGGGCATAAATTCCGTATTATTGCTAAAGGCGCAGAACAAAAACTACGTGGTTTGATTTGGAATGGTACTCGTCCTGATATTATTCTTTGTGATGATATGGAAAACGACGAGCTTGTTCTTAATAAAGAACGTAGAGAAAAGATGAGACGTTGGTTTTACTCTGCTCTTCTTCCATGTTTAAGCTCTACTGGTGTTATTCGTATTGTAGGTACTATTCTCCATATGGACAGCTTACTTGAAAGGCTTATGCCTAAGCAGTGGGATAAATGGACAGTAGATACTGACTTAAAACTATATGCACAAAAGACAGTGGCTGGTGGTTGGTTTAGTATTAAATATCGAGCACATAATCCAGACTTTAGTAAAATACTGTGGCCTGACCGATGGCCCGCAGCTAAACTAAAAGAAACACGAGAAGGCTATGTTGCACAAGGTATTCCTGATGCATATAGCCAAGAATATCTAAACTATCCTGTAGACGAATCTGTAGCTTATTATAAGCGTAAAGACTTCCTTGATATGAAGGAAGAGCATCATAATCAAAAGTTACATTTATATGTTACTGTTGACTTGGCTATTTCAGAAAGTGAGAAAGCAGACTATTCTGTATTCATCATTGCTGGTGTAGATGAGTATAAACGAATCTTTATTCTTGATGTAATTCGTGAACGTCTAGACGGCAGAGAAATTGTAGATACTTTAATTAATCTCCAGCGAGTGTATGACCCTGAAATTATTGGTATTGAGGAAATGCAGGTATCAAAATCTATTGGTCCTTTCCTTCGTGAAGAAATGCTTAAAACAGGGGTGTTTGCAAACATCAAACCTCTAAAGCACGGTGGTAAGGATAAAATTGCACGCGGACGCAGCATGCAGGCCCGAGTAAGGGCCCACACTGTGTTCTTTAATAAAGAAGGAGATTGGTATCAAGCCTTTGAGGATGAATGTACACGCTTTCCGCGAGACACTCACGACGACCAAGTTGATGCATTCTCCTACCTAGGACTAATGTTGGATTCGCTGGTACAAGCACCAACCCCACAAGAAATTGAGGATCAAGAGTATGAGGAAGAGTTATCAGCATCTGGTTACAGCCTCAGCGGAAGAAGTGATACTACTGGATATTAAATGCACAAAATGCAATGCTCTTTTAACTTTAGACAATTGGACAGTAGGAGCAAGAAAGCAATTTAAAAAATATTGTAATTCTTGTTCAAATCAAATTTCCACTCAATGGAAAAAAGATAACCCTGAAAAAGTAAAACTTCAAAAAAATAACTGGACTAAAAACAACAAAGATAAAGTTAAACAGCATAAAGCAAATCTTAGTTTAGAGACAATTAAAAAGCATAGACTTAAAAGTAGTTATAATTTATCTATAGAAGATTTTTATGCTATGTATGAAGAATCAAATAAAAGTTGTTCTATTTGCAACAAACCATTAGAAATACATACTCAAAATAAATCTATAATGGCTTGTGTGGATCACGATCATGTTACTGGCAAAGTAAGGGGCATTTTATGTAATGGATGTAACCGTGGAATTGGGTTTCTTCAGGATTCTCCGACGTTATTAAATAAAGCCGCTGAGTATCTATTTAAATATAAGGAAACATAATTTATGGATTATCCACAAGAAATGCCACAACAGGCAACTGACCAAGAAATTGAGCCTCCAATCACTGTAGAAAACATTCTAGACGACCTTAGCAAAGAACAAAAAGAAAAGATTGCCAGTGAATGTAAGAGTGCTTTTGACGACGACCTACGTAGTCGTGGTGAATGGGAAAGCAACATTGACGATTGGATTGCTTTAGCCAAACAAACTAAGCAAGATAAAACTTACCCCTGGCCTGGAGCTTCTAACGTCAAATATCCTCTTGTCGCCACTGCGGCCATGCAGTTTGCTGCACGTAGTTATCCTTCTCTTGTTCCTTCTAACGGCAAAGTTGTTAACAGCGTTGTTATTGGTAAAGACACTACAGGTGAAAAATACGAAAAAGCCCAGCGAGTGTCTACCTACATGTCTTACCAAATCATGCATGAAATGCGTGGCTGGGAAGAAGACATGGACAAGATGCTAATGATGCTTCCCATTGTTGGTACTATGTTTAAGAAAACATGGTATGACAAAGTAGAAGATAAAATCAAGAGCAAGCTAATCCTGCCTAAATATCTTGTTGTCAATTATTGGACAACCAACCTAGATGAATCTGAACGTATTTCTGAGGTTATTCACATGTCTCCCCGTCTGCTTAAAGAGCGACAGAACATGGGAGTGTATGCAGAAGAAGACCTAGGTGATCCAGTGGCTGAGAACCATCTAATGCCAGATGATGCTGATACCAACAGTAAAAGTATTCCTTATACAATTATTGAACAGCATACCTTTCTGGACCTAGATGATGATGGTTATGCAGAGCCTTACATTGTAACATTTGATTATTCTTCAGGCAAGCTTTTACGCATTAGTCGGCGTTATCTATTAGATGATGTGGTGCTAAAAGATGATGAAGAGACTATTGCGCGTATTAAGCCAATTCAAATGTACACCAAGTTTGGCTTTATTCCTAATCCAGATGGGTCTTTTTATGATATTGGCTTTGGTGTCCTTCTTGGCCCAATTAACGAGTCAGTAAATACCCTCATTAACCAATTGGTGGACAGTGGACACTTACACAACTTACAATCCGGTTTCATTGGAAAAGCTTTGCGGGTCAAAATGGGAGACCAGTCTCTCCGTCCAGGCGAATGGAGACCAGTTAATGCCACCGCAGACGACCTTCGTAAACAAATTGTTCCTCTCCCAACTAAGGAACCCTCAAGTGTATTATTCCAGCTTATGGGAACCCTTATTACCTCTGGAAAAGAACTGGCCTCTGTAGCAGAAATCTTTACGGGGAAAATGCCAGGGCAGAACACTCCTGCTACAACTACGATGGCCACAGTCGAACAGGGCATGAAAGTATTCACTGCTGTTTATAAACGAATCTTTCGTGCGTTGTCTCAAGAGTTTGAAAAGATTTTTGATCTAAATAAACTCTACACTGATCCTAACAAATACATCACTGTGCTTGATATGGAAATTGGGCCAGACGATTTTGACAAAGCTTCTTGTGATGTGTCTCCTGGTGCTGATCCTAATGCAGCAAGTCAGCAAGAAAAGCTAATGAAGGCTCAGGGCCTCATGGAAATGCTTCAAATTGCTGGACCAATGCTTAATCCTATTAAAGTTATTTCTCGTGTTATGGAAGCCCAGGAACAACCCAACTGGCAGGAACTCTTTAGTGATGAAGTTCAACAGTCTGGTCAAGTTCCACCTCCTCCCCCTGATCCAAAGATGATGGCTATTCAAGCTAAAATGCAAGCAGATCAACAGAAGGCTGCTATGGACATTCAAGCTAAACAAGCCAAGATGGAACTGGAAGGACGTAATGCAGAACAGAAAATGATGATGGAAGCCCAAGCTCATGCACAGAAAATGCAGCAGCAAGAGGAATCCGCAATGATTAAATCTGCCTCTGATATTCAGATGGCAAACATCTTTAGTGCAGCAGAGCGCACTAAGGCACAGCAAGGGCTAGTTCAGAAAGAACAGGCCCACCAACAGAAAATGTCTCAACAGAAGGAGGCTGCAAAATCATCTCAAACGAAGAACTCAAAGAGTGGAAGCGGGACGAAGTAACACGTTTTTATTCCATTGCTATTGATAACAGAGTGAAGGAAGTCTTACAAGAAGTACAGATGTGGGATAGCGAAACACTGCTAAAGCGGCAGGGTTATCTCCAAGCTCTTGTAGACCTTGATCCTAGAACATTTACCATTGAGGGTATTTAATGACAATTACTGTAACTGGATGTAGAATCCTTGTAAAACCTTTTAAAATTCAAGAGCACGACAAGGTGTTTGAATCAGCTAAGAAGGCTGGTATTATTCTTACTGAAGTATCTGAACGTAAAGAGCAAATCAATGTTGACAAAGGCACGGTGCTACAAATTGGTTCTAAATGCCATGAGGACTATGTAGGCAACCTAGCAGTTGGAGACACCATTGCATATGCTAAGTTTGGTGGTAAGTTTATTCAAGAACCCGGCTCTGAGGAAGTATTCCTCGTAATCAACGACGAAGATGTTGTTGCCATTTTTAAGGATTGAACATGGAAGAAAACCAAAACCTAGAGCAAGAAGCTCCTGAACTATCTCCTATTGAACAAAAAGCTATTTCAATGGGCTGGCGCCCAAAGGAACAGTTTGAGGGAGATGAAGAAGAGTTTATTGATGCCAAAGAGTTTGTTCGTCGTCAGCCTCTGTTTGATCGCATTGAGAATCAAAACAAACAACTAAAGAATGTCACCAAGGCTCTAGAAGCTCTCAAGGTGCATTATACTCGTGTTGAAGAGGCAGCAGTTCAAAAGGCCATTAATCAGCTTAAAGCCCAACGTAAAAGCGCGCTAGCTGATGGTGATGGTGATACCTTTGAACTAATTGACGATGAGATTAAAAAGGCTGAAACACAGCTTCAACAAATTGAACAGGTTAAAAACCAGCCTATTGTTGAAGAAACCGTTGTTCATCCTGAGTGGCAGGCTTTCCAAAGCCGCAATCCTTGGTATGGTACTACTAGTTACATGCGTAAGTTTGCAGATGAAATTGGTGCCGAACTGGCAGCTAAAGGTATTGCACCTGTAGAGGTGTTGAAGCAAGTTGAACAAGCTGTGCGAAAAGAATTTCCCAATAAGTTTGTTAATCCCAATAAGGAACATGCTCCTAACGTTGAGCAACCTAAAGGTGGAAACAAACCCACTGGTAAAGATAGCGACTCGTTCATGAATGAACAAGAGCGCAAAGTAATGAATGATTTAGTTCGTTCTGGTCTTCTGACCAAAGAGAAATATATTGCTGACCTCAAGGCCGTTAAGGGCCTAAAGTAAGGAGAACAACATGGCAAGAACCCCCTCCGTGGCAAGTGCCCGTCCCCAACGTGCCCCTCTGGGCAAACGTGATCGTCTTTCTATTAAGAACAAGGAAGATGGTTTTGTATACCGAATTGTAAACGATGTAGATGATCGTGTTGAACAACTGAAAGGTACTGGCTATGAAGTCTGTACCACAGAACAAGTTGGAGCAATTGGTAACAAGCGTGTTGACAATACTAGTTCTTTAGGCTCTGTTGCTCATTTCTCTGTTGGACAAGGTACTAAGGCTGTCGTTATGCGCATTCCAAAAGAATGGTATGAAGAAGACCAGAAAGCTAAACAACAAGAAATTGATGCAGTAGAGGCAACAATGAAAAGCGATGCCCGTAAAGCTGCCGACTATGGTAAGCTCGAACTAACTTAAATTATGGGCCATCGCTTATTTTAATCATTTGAAAGGAATAAGCCAATGGCTAACGTTTCACGTATTTCCGGCTTTCGGCCTGTAAAGCACATTACTGGTGCTCCCTACAACGGC
>CALBHK010000356.1 GCA_937894565.1 uncultured Chlamydiae bacterium | reverse complement strand
AAATATTTATGCTTGCTGGTGATGCAGAAAAAGTAAAGCATGAAAAATTTTCACTATCGTTAGGTCAAGTTAAAGAGAGTTTCGTCGAAGCTCACACAAGACCGGCGCGTAGGAATTTTCGTCTGACTATGCGAGGTGCAGATGAAAAGGGGCAATAGGCTTACGCATGATATGAGCAACTCTCCTGAGTGGATCTCTTGGTCGCAAATGCGAGGACGTTGTTACAATAAAAAAAGCGATCGCTATCCTTACTATGGCGGTCGTGGGGTTAGAGTTTGTAAAGACTGGAAAGAGTCATTTGAATTATTTTATCGAGACATTGGACCTAGGCCGCCTGGAACATCTTTAGATCGTATAGACAACAATGGAAATTATGAGCCAGGAAATTGTCGTTGGGCTACAAAGAAAGAACAAGCTTTAAACAGAAGAGTAAAGGCAACACATAGCACTGGGGTAAAATACGTTACAGTCTGGAAAAATAAATACAAGGCTCAGCCAGTTTTAAATGGGGTTCCAAAATATATAGGTTTATTTAAAACAATTAAACAAGCTCAAAAAGCAATAAAGGAATATTTATGTCAAACTTAAAACCAGTTGATCAGCTTAAAAAAACGTTGGTCTCAATGAAAGAGCAGTTTTCAACGGCTCTGCCAAAACATATTTCTCCAGCAAAATTTGTTCGCGTTCTGCAAACGGCGGTATCAACAAACCCTGGTCTCGTTACGGCTAATAGGGACAGCTTGCTTGCGTCGTGTATGCGGCTAGCGGAAAAAGGTTTGAACGCTGATGGTAATGAGGCAGCTTTGGTTTTATTCGGCGACAAGGTTACACCTATGGTTATGCTTGGCGGCGTACTTAAGTTGGCGCGTAATTCTGGAGAGATTAAAAGCATCACTTCTCAAACAGTTTATAAAAATGATATTTTTGAATACTGGATCGATGTAGATGGCGAACATATAAACCACAGACCAAGTTTTTTTTCTGATCGTGGCGAAATGATAGGTGTTTACGCGTTGGCTCAAACCAAGGATAACGGTATTTACATCGAAGTCCTTACCATGTCAGACATTGAAAAAATTAAAAAATCATCTCGATCTGCGAACAGCGGACCTTGGCAGTCGTGGTTTGAGCAGATGGCAAAAAAATCTGCGCTGCGCAGATTGTGCAAAAGACTGCCATCATCAACGGACCTGGACCAAGCCTTATCAGATGATGATGAGCGTGAATTTGTTAACGATCAGCCAGCTCAGCAAGCTGTGTCAGATGAACCGATCGACGTGTCACCTGCTCCAGAAGAACAAAAAAAATCTAAGATGGAAAAAATTGTCGAGGCATCAGAGGTTCCAATTTAATGGAACAGATGATTGAGAAATTTAAAAACCACGATTGGTTTTATGAATACCTTGAGGATGGTAGTCAGTGGCGCGAGGCTGCGAAAAAGCATCGCGAACTGATGGCTGAGGTTCGCAAGATGCCGATGAATCAGGTGGCTCAGTTAATTGAACACGTTCCAGAAGAGGCTCGTATTATGTTTGGTAAAGATGTTGGGATAATTTTATAATGTATTGGTGGATAATTTTAGCGTCAGTTTATTTTATTGCGATTGCCTGCGCGACAGAACCAGAGTGCCGTAATGTTTGCAGACCAGACATGGGTGAAAAGTGCGAGCGTATTTGTAAGGAGCCGATTGAATGGAAATAGTTTTAACGTTTATTTCGTTTGCGATTTTTACGGCGGTTTTATTTTTTAAACTTGGTCGGGATTCGTATCAAAAAAAACACGAGTTCATTGTTAAGTATACGATCAATGATTTGTACGAAACGTTCGCGGCTGAGTTTTATCCTGGCGATCCAGAGGGAAAAATGAAAATTGCACACAGGATGCGAGCGCGTGCAGCTTATGATTTGATTCAATTGCAAAGGTCGGGGTTATGATATTCGATCGATGGGGTTTACAAAAACCAAGAGGCGCCTCGGATTTCCAGGATTCAGCAATGGCTGCTGGAATGTGGGTTTTGTTTGGAATGGAACCAGATGTTGATTTAAGTTTTTACACAAGAGGTCGCGGTAAATATCATCGCCATCCAAACGAATACAAATACACCATGTCGCGCGATCAAACCATCTGCCTGTTCGCAGGACTCTGGGCGCAGAAAAGATTCAACCTGGTCGATCCTGGCTACAATACCGAGGGGGATCTGGTGTCGCCAGGGGTTCGAGGTCATTTTAAACGGTGCGCTCGGTTAGATTCAAACTGGTTTCAAGATGCGTGGCTGATGGCTGATGTTTACGCACACGCCTGGTTTAATCCAATGGGTGAACCGAATCAGCTGATCGCAATGATGATGGTGGCCGATCCGAAATTCATGCGCATGTGGTGTCGGTTAAATAAAACGTGGCGCGACTCGATACTTTTTTATTGGTGCGCCGGCGATGGTGCGTGGCGAGGCGAGCCAGAACTCGCAGAAAAAATGATTTCAGTTATTCAGGAGAGGATTAAATAAATGGATGCAGGACATGCAGTATTAATATTTTTCTGGTTTGTTTCGCTCGTTTTATATTCGATGCAAAAAACAGAAAATCAAAAAATGAAATCTCAACTAGATTCATACGTCGAGGATCGCGGCGAGTTAATTAGAAAACTCGATGAATACGCGGCTGAAAATTTAAGATTGAACCGGATGTTAAATGGATAAGCTGCTGACGATGTTGATCTTAGGATCAGGATTATTTGTTTTAATTTTAGTGGCGGCGTTACTCGTTCGCCTGACATTGAGGTGTTAAATGTACTCGATTAAAATTGTAAGCGGAACATTTAAAGGCGATTCATGGCATGAATTCGAAACGCTGCAAGACTGCTTGAGACACATCGTTAGTTTTTATGACGCTGACTGCGGCGATCTGGTTAAATGGGGAACCATTAGAATTTATAAAAATAAAAGATTGGCGGCAAGATTGTGAAAAATAAAATCTTATGCTGGCTTGGTTTTCATAAGCCAATCGGCGTGAACAGAAGTGTTTTTAAAAAGTGCGTGCATTGTAAATGTTTAATTGTCGGAGGATACGTTAATGAATCTAAAAAAATTATGGAATAATTTTCCAATCAGAATCGGCTACCAGTTTGAGGAAACGCTACATCTTGGCCTGGTCATTCAGTTTGATCGTGGCGTTGCGATCTTATTATTTAAATTAAGTTTATTAATAACTTGGAACGGCAATAAAATGCCGGACGAGTTAACAGCTTAACAGCAACAAACAAAGGACGAACAAATGCAAGGACAAAGACGATCCGATTAAGGTTTTAGAGGAATTAAAATGACCGAAAAACAACGTGAGAAAATGAATCAAGCCGCGAGAGAATTTAACTCGAAAGAACTTGGTTCAAAAATAGATTTCAAAGCTGGCTACACCGCCGCACATAACGACGCTAACGCTATTATAGAAATAATGGAAAAGGCGTTGAAGCATGTTAGCGACTGGAACAATTGGCAGATTCAGCCAGTGATTAGTAAAAAAACCGATGAGGCCCTTGCTGAGTTGAATAAATGGCGGAACGGAGAAATAGAGAAATGAGCGATTACTGCGAAATTCCAGACTTTTATTCTGTCAGTTGGCCTAAAGCCAAAAAAGAATATTCATGCTGCGAGTGTGGCACTAAAATTTTAATCGGTGAAAAGTATTGTCGAGTCAATGCAAAATGGGACGGCGATGTAAGTACGAAAAAGCAACATTTAGATTGCGAAGAAGCGTGCCGATATTTTAGGGACTTTATTACTCACGATTGTCTTTGTTTTGGCGAACTATTTGAAGCCTGGGGTGATTGGTCATACCAGTTTCACAAAAATCACAAGCACAAAGACATTAGATCAATCATGGCAAAAGTTATTTGGCGTGAAAAAAAGAATCGACCGCTTAAGTTTTTTAAGCCTCGCAAAATTCATAATGAAAGTTTGGCAATAGATCGACACAGAGGCTGGGCATGACCAAGCCCTACAAAGAGAAAATCAAACTAAAAGACTACGAAGGCTTCACAGTAAAGAACAACGAGATATTCATTTTTAAATGTTGCGATTGTGGTCTAGAGCATTTTGTAAATATTTATTCAGAAAAAGGAATTAACGGGGTAGCTATGGCAAGAGTTAAACAGCACCGAAGACGATTCAAGCAGCGATTAAAATTTAAAATGCGAAAAGGCAAAAGCAAAGGAAAAGGTAAAATACTCAAAGTAAGCACGTCTTTAAAACCGCTACACAAACACACTCGGCATCTTGGTAAAGGAAAAGCGGTTAAATGAAAGCGCCTGAGAAAAGAGAATTTTGGATTCACGACGGAAAAAACAGCATTAGACACATAAAACCGCATGAACAAGTTGAATGTCACAATGATTTTATTCACGTTATCTCTGCCGACTGGGTAGAGGCTGAAATAAACAGGCTTAAAGAAGAAAATGAACGGCTAAAAATTGAAATAGAAAAATCTGCCGACATGCTTTTAGAGGCAAGTAAATTATTAAAAGTTAAAAAAGTTTATGACGAGCGCGGTTCTTATATCGATAAGCTCAAAGAAGAAAATTATCGCCTAAGATGTGAAATGCAGTCTTATATAAACAGCAAAGAGACCGCAGAGTTTTGTGAAAAACAGGCTTACGATAGGCTCGCAGAATCAAAAAAGCAAGTGCAGGAGCTTGTTAACTATGTTCGCTTCACAGTTGAGTGCGGACATACAGATGACTGTCTTTTTATAAACGACAAGCTTGATGAATACGAATGCGAGTGTCACTTACAAGGCGCCGATGATTTGTTATCCAAGCACAAACTAAAACTTGACACCACGTCAACAGATTAATCTAATTTAACAACGGAGGAAACATGGCAAAAAAGAAACCAATGGCTAAGGCAAAACCTAAACCAGCACCAAAGAAAAAATAAATTACTGGCGCCTGGCTAATCAGGCGCTCGGTTTTAAGAGGGGATATGAAAAAGTTTATGGACTATTTAATACCTGTACTGTTGTGGCTGACTGGGGTTATTTCATGTTATCTAATTCTCACGTACACGACAGGGAAAAAATCAGCACAGTTAACTGAGGATCTTAGTCATCACGTCAGCAAAACTGACAATAAAATCAAACAACTTGAGGCGCTTATATTATCAAACATTCAAACCGTCGGAAACGCAAACGCCAGGATTGAAAAAATTCAGGCCGATTTAGTTTGTTACACTGGCGTTGCTGATAAGCGTGATCTTGAATACAAGGAAATCAACACCGAGGTTAATAACGAACTCGACAACCTGCTCGATCACTGTTCTAAATTAAAAGAACAGTTGATTGATCAGCGTGAATTGATTAGTAAGTTAAGACCGCTCCACAAACATGTTCATACGAACACGATTAATGTTGAGCTGGCTAACGATATTAAAAAGAAATTGAAAGAGGTAAGTAAATAACGTCAGTGGGGGTTGAGCGTAATGGCTCGGATACTGCGAAAGCGGAGTGTTACATTGGCGTTTTGTATGCGCGGTAAGGGGATTGAGGTGCGTTGCTGTTAGCTCATGAAGGGTGCCGCGCTAGTTTTTTATTTTATAAGGTTAAAGTGAATACAATAGACACAGAATATGAAAAAGAAATCTGGAAACCGTTAGAAATTTATAATGGTGAGTACGCTGTTTCAAATTTTGGCAGAGTTATGTCTTTAAAGCATGGTAAAAAAAGAATTTTAAAACCATCCAAATCTAACGGTTATCCATCGGTAAATATTAGTTTTGAGAAAAAATCGCGCACGAAAAAAGTCCACAACCTTGTGGCTATTGGTTTTGAAATAATGCAAGATGGCCTACAGGTAAACCACATTGATGGAAATAAGTGTAATAATAATTTAAAAAATTTAGAGATTTGTACTGGATCACATAATTTAAAACATAGTTATAAAATAGGCTTAAGGTCACAAAAGGATGTAATAAATCCAGCAGCAAAAATAAACATGGAAATTGCAAACAAAATTAGAAAAGAAGTTTTTGGCGGGAAAACACAGACATTCGTTTCTCGTAAATATAAAATATCTAAATCGCAAGTTAGCTACATTATTAATAACAAGTCTTGGACTGTTGACTAAATTTAACAAAAGGTGAATCCATGATCATCGAGGAACTAAAAAAATATTTACGTGCGACTATAATTGCAAATCCAGACATGATGAAACGCGAGTACGCTCTTGAGCTGCTTGAAAAAATAATCGCGATGGAAACTAAATTAGATATGCAAAACGCGATCACGATTAAACCACCGTACGTCGGACAATCCACAGACTTATCAACAGAAGTGGCCGCGTCACTCGACCAGTAATTTCGTGACACGATAATTCCGATCGCTGATCATGTTATGATGATTAAGCTTAGGGATTATCAAGTCGCTGCTATCGAGCAGATCAGAAATTTATTTTTAAAAGGACACAAGTCCATACTCTTACAAGCCAACACCGGCGCAGGTAAGACCGCCATCGCTGCCGAGATGATCAGGCTTGCCGACAACAAGGGTTCATCGATCTGGTTTATCTGTAATCGATCAGAACTCATCGAACAAACATCACGCGCGCTTGATAAAATAAATGTCGAACATTCTTTCATTGCTGCCGGACGACCATATAATGGTTCAGCCACGGTGTTTGTCTGTTCAATTCAAACTTTATTTCGCAGGTATACGTCACTCACGCCACCTAAATTAATTTTCTGGGATGAGGCTCATTCGATCGTAGCAAAAACCTGGTCCGATGTTTACAATTTCGCGCGCTCATCGTTTCATGTTCTTCTAACCGCAACGCCAACACGTTTATCTGGCGAGGGTTTCCGTGATTTTGCGACCGCCATCGTAACAGGTCCATCGGTTCGCGACCTCATTAACCAGGGATTTTTAGCTGAATACCGCGCATTTGCACCACAAGAAATCGACACGTCACAATTTCGTACACGCATGGGTGAATACAAAACTGATGATGTGATGTCTGTCGTGAACGAAAAAAAATTCATCGGCTCTGCGATTCGTGAATATAAAACCAAATTTCTTGGCAAAAAAAATATCGTGTTCTGTGTGAACGTGGCCCACAGTCAGCACATCAAAGATGAATTTCTAGCTGCAGGAATTAATTGCGAGCACGTCGATGGCACTACTCCAAAAGAAGAACGCGATTTAATTATCAGTAATTTTAAATCAGGACGCACGCAAGTCTTAACATCGGTCGATCTACTCACGACTGGTTTTGACTGTCCCGATATTGAAATCGTAACTCTACTCAGACCAACGAAATCAACATCGCTTGCACTGCAAATGATGGGGAGAGGACTAAGACCTTATCCTGGTAAAACTGATGTCGTATTTTTAGATCACGTGAACATCTTTAAACTCCACGGCTTACCTGATGAGGAACGCCAGTGGACGCTTGATGGAATGGTTAAGAAATCACGTGCAAACGAGTTATCAGTTAAAACCTGCCCGATGTGTTTTGCGGCTTTACGTGTCACGACCAAGCAGTGCCCGATCTGCGAACACACCTTCGCTAGTAGTCGCGAACCGATCGATCTACAATCCCTAGGCTCAGATGATGAGCTGAAAGAACTAGATAAAACGAAATTAAAATCACGTGGCAAGGATATTGACAAGCAACGTGCAAGATCCAAAGATGAATTATTGAAACTTGCAATTGAGCGAGGTTACAAGCGACCGCACTTTTGGGTGGCTACGATAATGAAAGCTCGACAGCAGAAAAAACTGTTCGGTAAATAAAAACAAAACCACAGGGAAAGTGATACACATGTCAGAGAAAACTCTTCTATCTGAGATAC
>CALBHK010000355.1 GCA_937894565.1 uncultured Chlamydiae bacterium | reverse complement strand
ATAAACACACTTCGTAGGAAAAATAGACTTTTACCCTTTTTATTTTTTGAAAAGAGAAAAATGTTAATCAAATGTTCTGTCTTCATCCTGCCGGCGCAGCCGATCCTGCCCATCCTGTTATTCTTTTTTTTCATCCTGTTCATCTTGTTATTACTCCAGGGTCACTCGTGGGTCTAAAATCGTATACGCAATATCAGCCAATAAATAGCCTAAAAGCGAAAGAAAAGCGCCTGAAAGCGCCGAAAATAAGATCACATTATAATCACGATTGAGCACTGCCTCATAAAAAAATTTTCCAAACCCATCAATTTCAAAAAGCGTTTCTACAATTAAAGAACCTCCTAAAATCATGCCTAACGAAGTGGCAATGGAGGTGACAATTGTAATAGAGGCATTGCGTCCTGCGTGCCTTAGATAAATTCCATAGTTGGAAACTCCCTTTGCTTTTGCTGTGCGGATATAATCTTGCCTTAAAACTTCAAGCGTTGCTGTGCGCGCAAGCCTTGCTTGCGCTGCCATTCCCCCATATAAAATAATGATTAAGGGAAGGGCAATGTGTTTTAATATATCCAAAAGGCGCTCACTAGAGATAAGATTAAAATAGAGCGCGTCGCTGCTGGTAAACCCATTAAAGGGAATAGGGGTGTGAGTGAAGGGAAAATCCACTCCTTGCGAAACTTTTTCAATTAAAAAGGGGGCAACCACAAAGATCGGAATGGCGTAAAGAATTAGACAAAGCGCATTGAGAGCATGATCTATAAACCGATTATGATAAGCAGCCATGATGAGGCCTAAAAACATAGAGAAAAAGAATGTCAACGCCATCGGAATAATGGAAAGGGTGAGAGAGTATTTAAAACGTTTTGAAACTTCGCTAATGACGCTCTTATTATCATCACTGCGCAGTGTGCCAAAATCTAATGTGATCACTTTTGTGAAATAACGAAAAAAGCGCGTTTCGAAAAAAAAGAGACGCCAACTATTAAGCTGTATGGGGGTCTGTTTGGCATTCCAAACTGCTAGTTTTTCTATTTTTTTTTCAATTTCTTCTTTACTTTCTGTATCGAGTGGCGCTTCTTGAAGCAAAAACAGATTGTCATCGGCTATTTTTTTATTTTCTGCATGCTGCGTGGGAGTAAGAGTTGCCCCCACAAAACCCTGCCTTGTGGCCCCCCTAATAAAAAACCGAGCAGCTAGAGAGCGCTTCCAAAGCGGTTCTGAGGTGTTTTGCATAATTGAAGTAAGCAAGGGAAAAATAAATTTAGAACGGTCTCCTAAATGCGTGCGCACATTTTGGACCTCTTTAAAGGAGTATTTTTCGCCTGAGCTATGCAAAATAGAAATATGCAAAATAGAAAACTGTTCTTCCAACCATGCTAAATTTGTAGAAGGCCAATTATTATAGAGAATAGGAAGGGTAAGCCCATAATGTTCACGAAATTGCAAGTACCGCGCATCGCTTCCAAACACTTCGCTCATGCCCGCTTTTCTGGAAGCTCCTTCTGCTGAAATTTCGGTCACAGTTGTAGGATCACCGGGGGCTAGATTAATGATCACAAAATTGACCAGCAGAATACAAAAGAGGGTAAGAGGCAAGAGAATGAGACGTCTGACGATATAGGCAAACAAATTACCTCCCCCCAATTATTTTTTAAGCCAATAAATGCTAGGCAGGGGTTCGGCCACATTGGCCCCCGGAATTAAATCTTGCCTATCTAGTGGAATGAAAACATTTTGCAATTTTTCGCGATAGAGCAACAAGGTTTTAGGGGTGTAGAGGAATGTATAGGGCTGCTCTTCATGTAAAATGGCATGGAATCTATGATAAAGTTTCAACCTCTGCTCTGCTCTGTCCTCATATTCCAAATAATCAATTAACTGATCTGCTTCTGCATTCATAAATCCAGTTAAATTGGACGATCCTTTCTGATTCGCTCCGCTAGAATACCAAAGCTGTCTGGGATCCTCCGGAGGTGACCCCCCCGTCCAGGCCATTTGCAGCGCATCAAAATCTTTATCATCCACATTAGCAGAAAGATCAGCTACATCCACTCCCCGCAGCAAACAGACGATCCCCAATTCCTTAAGAGCAGCGGACACATACTGGCAAATCGATTCAGAGATAGGATTTTTCACATAGTAAGTGATAGAAAAGCTAAAGGGAACACGCACCCCATTAATCTCTTTCGAAATAACGCCCTTGCCCTCATGATCATACCAGCCTTCCTCTTCTAAAAGCTGTTTGGCTTGCTGTGGATCAAAAGGATAGGGTGCAATAGTTGTATCATAAGAGGGGGAGTGAACAAAAAAGCCCCCGGTAATCTCTTCTCCCATACCACTGCGGATGGTGCGAATAATTCTATTTCGATCAATCGCAAGCGTCATGGCCTGGCGCACCTTTTTGGAGGTAAAATAGGGGCTTTTCTGATTCCAGGCAATGTAGCTAAAGGCATTAATTGTAACTTCCAACTCTTTAATGGCATTTCCCTCTTTCACTTGGGTTTGATATTGGATAGAGTTTTTAAATTCTTCATAAGTATTTAACTGATCAGGTGTTAAATTGTACACATCTAATTCACCCGTTTTAAAAGATTGCCACCACGTCTCTACGCTATCTTTAAAGTAAACAATGCGTTTATCCATTAAGTTGGCAAGGTTTTGATAAAAATCTGCATTACGCATAAAAGAGATCTGCTTGTCTGTCATCCCCTCAAATACCCATTCGGCGCAGCTGGGAATGACATTTTTTGCCCAATGGTTAGAGAGGTTTTGAGCAAAGACAGAATTGGTGCGATAAGCATCTGCCTTTTCATCTTCAATGATCTTAGAACCATCCGAAAAATACTTGTAGACAAAACCTGGAAATGGCCTAAGGGCCAAGGTCCAACTTTTCGCGATATAGGGCATTTTTTTAACCCCCTCCATCTCTTTTGTTGCCCAACGCACAATAAAAGTGCGATCGTCCACCACTTCAATTTCTTTGATCTTGCCTATATAGTTGCGCATAGCCACAGCCCCGGGCTCTTCCACAAAGGGGTTCATGATGGCATCAAAATAAAACTTAAAATCATGCGCGGTGACTGGGTGCGAGTTCAAAAAATGGTCGGCAAGGGTAATGGAGCCTTCAAAAAGAGCACTGGATAGAGGTTGCCATGCAAGATTTTCTCTCAAATGGACCCAATATTCAGGTTCCTGAGTGTCTGCATGCATACGCAGTTCCATTTTCCAGGCAAAATTAGGAGATGAACTTTCGTAAATACCTAACTTCATCTGCCCAACAGATCCGCTGCACAAATTAGTCCAGCTATTTGAATCGGACATATTGCCAAAAGGGTGCAGATTTTTGGGCTTGCCTAAAGTCGCTTCACGAAAGGTGCCGTGGGGAGTAAAATTCTCACCTAAGAGCTTAGGAAGGGTTTTGGAATAAAAAGGATCTTCCTCTAAAAGATTAGGGAGGGAGGGGTTGGCTTGAGAGATGTATTTAGAATTAGCTTGAACAGAGTAAGGCTCAATTGGGGAAACAGATCTGCTTTTAAACTGTTTCATCTCGATTCGCATGGTTTTTAGCTCTTTTTCTATCAAGGTGTACGACCACCATTGCATACCAAAGAAAAAGACAAGCGCACAGAGCACGAAAAAACGGATCAAGCTAAAGATAGGTTTTCGGTTCATGCAGCCACTTTAGCAGATTTCAAATAAATTTATATAAATTTTCAGATTCTTTAAATGTTTTAGACAAATTCATTAAAGAAGCCCCTACCCCTATATTCTCTTCCACTACTTTTAAGGGTTGCGTTAACCCCTCCGAAGAATTTTTAATAAAGGTCTGCATAAGAGTTGGATACTTAAGAGGACGTTGGATGGGCTCCATAAGAAAACCGGACACAACATAGATATCCCCATTTAGCGCTTTTTGAATGAGTGGATTGTTTCTAATATCTTTAAGAAACTCCTTATTATCTTTTTGTTCGCTCATCACTTTATTAATTAAACTTAAGTGTCCCTGGATATTGAGATACTCATTCGCCCAATTTCCCATCGGCTTCATTAATTTGACCACCTGCTCGCCCGAAAAGGCGCGTGCCAATCCATTCACTTGAGAGGTCCTTGACTGTGCATCACTCTTACCTGCTAAACCTTCCACTCTCTCATCACGATGTTCGCCTTTAAATGTCGTTACCATTTCAAAAAAATCCGTTTTACTAGTTTCTTTAAGGATAGAATCGCTCGTATTCACCATTTCATTTAACAAGCCAGCATAACCCGTCAATTGTTTTTGTTCTTTTGGATCGACATATTTTGAAACTTCCCCTAAAAGTTGGCTTGTCAATTTCATATGTTCATTAAAATTCTTTTCTGTTTCTACCAACTCTTGATACGCCAGAGAAAACTCCTTTTTACCTTCACTCTGTACTGAATTTGGCTCCACTGTAACCACTTCCTTACTACCTAGTTTTTCTTCACATGCCTTCATCTCTTGGCTTAACCATTGATTTTTATTTTTTAAAGCCCCTAACGCTCCCGTTAACGTAGTCGAAAAAAATTCACTACCTTTTTTTAAATTTGAAAGTTGTTTTATTGCTTTATCAATGTCATCTTTTTTCTTCTTTAACCCGTCCATATGATTCAACACTTCCTTAGAATTAGCATTAGGTTTTTGAGCAATACCAAGCTCTTGTTTAATTAAATCTCCTACTTTAAGATCTTTTAAATAAAAAGCCACATCTTTGTATTGACCAATCAATTTAAGTCCGGTCTGAGAAGTCTTTTTTGAACTGGAGAGTGACGACAATCTTAAATGTTTATCCAAAATAGTATTAATTTTACTGTCTGCTGAAATAAGTTTAGCTTTTAGTTGATTTAATCTTAGAAGGGGGACCTCGCCTGAATTCACCTTTTTTAAGAAAGAAAATTTATTTTTAAATTCCTTAGAAGAGGTAAGCTTGCTCTGTTGTTTTACCGCTTTTTTAATTGTTTTAATCTCTTCTTTAAGTAGTTTAATCTCTTTTTTAATCTCACCTTTTAAAAAACTATCCGATGTGCTGATCAATTTTGTTAAGGCTTTCATTTTTTGATCAACACCGCTTAAATGTTCCTTAATCTCCGAAATTTTACCCTTTTCCTTCATCACCTCCAATTCAACTCGAGTTTTGTCTAGTAACTTCTGTCCAACATAGGGCTGCAGCGATCTATTCCGACTCACCTCATTCATAGAAGCCTCCAAAAAAATACATAACTTTTCAGCTTATCTAGGGAAAAAATCGTGCCAACTTATGCATTCTCTTAAATGTCAAATACCAAATCTCAGTATAACTATATTATAACACATTCAAGATCAAAAACTTACACTATTTTTTACATTATTTTTTTAAATTATTTAACGCGAAAATCGAATTAGAACCCTTCCTTTAATAAAATTTTTTGTGTAATATACGGCTACAATTAACGGCCTTCAATGGATTACCCTGATGACTGCTTTAACAAAAAAAAAATCCCACTCCTCTATTCAGGAATTTACCAGCACCATGAGCGATACTGCCTGCGTGATTTTAGGCGGCGGGCGCGGCACACGCCTATTTCCCTTAACCCAGCACCGCAGCAAACCGGCTATCTCCTTTGGCGGGCGCTATCGCATCATCGATTTCGCCCTTTCCAACGCTATCAATAGCGATTGCAAACAGATCTTTGTCATCACGCAGTTCCTCTCCTCTTCTATTCATCGCCATATCATCCAATGCTACCAACTCCCCTCGTATGGGAATGAACGCCTTGATCTTTTATGCGCTGAGCAAAAACCCTCCACCCACACCTGGTTTCAAGGAACAGCGGATGCGATCAGACAAAATCTTGACTATTTGCTTGAAACACCAGCAGAATATTATCTCATTCTCTCCGGCGATCAGATCTACCAGTTGGATTTTCGTAAAGTGGTGCAATTTGCAAAAGAAAGTGGCGCCGATCTAACAGTCTGCAGCCTTCCTGTTAGCGCAGCGGATGCCAAGCGTATGGGTATCATTCAGTCGGGTTCTGACCAGCTTATTACCGATTTTATTGAAAAACCAGAAGATCCGCAGCGCCTCTCCCCTTTTGCCAGAGATAAGAGCAAGACGCCTTATCTAGGCTCCATGGGAATTTATCTATTTAAACGCGAAGCACTCATGGGAATTTTAGAAAAAGATCCAAGAGAAGACTTTGGCAAGCACCTCATTCCCACTTGCATCCAACAGCATAAGTGTGCAACCTATATTCATGATGGATATTGGGAAGATATCGGCACAATTGATTCCTACTACAGGGCCAATATTCAATTTGCACAAAGCAGCCATCCCCTGCAAATGTATAGAGATTCCACTCCCATTTACGGAGCGCACCTCCATCTTCCGGGAGCTAAAATTGATTCTTGCGAATTGGAAGAATCCATTGTATGCGAGGGGGTTCATATTGAATCAGCACGCTTGAAGCAGAGTATTTTAGGACCGCGCACTGTGGTCAAAACGGGGACCTCTATTACCGGATCCTACCTTCTGGGAAATGATTTCTATGAAAGGCCTGTCCTTCAAAGTAATGATTTGCCACACTCCTTATCAATTGGCCGAGATTGTCTCATCAAAAATGCCATTTTGGATAAAAACGTCTCGCTCGGCAATGGCGTCTCGCTGACTAATAAAGATAATCTTCAATACTATGACGGTGAGGGGATCTATAAAGGAGTCTATATTCGGGAAGGCATCATCGTCGTGACAAAAGGAACTCACTTAAGCGATGGATTTGAACTATGACCAGTAGCCCTCTTTCAAAACTCCATTCGATTATTAAAATGACCCTTTTTGACATTTTTTTTGCTAAATTTTTCGGCCATATGCTCGCATATGCCCTCAAAATTTATCAAAAAACCTGTGTAAAAAGGGCCTATTTTTCCAATCAAAGCGAGTTTTAAAAAATGACTATTTGGGCAATTGCTGACCTTCACCTCTCCTTTGGCACCCCCGGTAAAGAGATGTCTCTTTTTGGCTCATCGTGGCACGATCACGAAAAAAGAATAGAGGCCCACTGGAAAGAGTGCATTAAAGATGACGATCTGGTCTTAATTGCAGGCGATATCTCCTGGGCTTTAAAATTAGAAGAAGCTATTCCCGATCTGGAATGGATCCATCAACTACCGGGCACCAAAGTGCTCATTCGCGGCAACCACGACTACTGGTGGACCTCTCTCAAAAAAATGCAGAACGCTTGCCCTCCTTCCATTCATTTTATTCAAAATAACTGCTTTATTTGGCAAGAACATACTACAGAAGGCGCACGCCTTTGGGCCATTTGTGGCGCACGCCTTTGGGATTATACCTTTAGTTTTGGCTCTTTTGTCGATTTTCAAAGCAATCCTAAAGAAAACAAAAAAGAAAAAAAAGAAGATCCAGGCGAGAGAGAAAAAATTTATGCACGTGAGCTCCAAAGATTAGAATTAAGCTTGCAAAGCATACCCTCCCATATAGAAAAACGCATTGCGATGGTCCATTATCCACCGGTGGATGCAACCCTTCACCCAAGCCCAACTTCTGATCTTTTAGAGAAATATGGCATCCAAACGTGCCTTTTTGGACATCTCCATAGCTTACGTGCAAACTCTTTGCCCTTTGGGCAAGCGCGCGGAGTGCGCTATCTGCTCACAGCCTGCGACTATCTTAATTTTGCGCCTATCCGCATCACCTAAATTTATTTTTACCCATGTCAGCGTCAAATAGAAATGTCGTGTTGTAAAATCAAGTAGAAATGTCGTGTTCTATGTTTTTATTTTAAGTAACTATTCAGATCCCCCCGTTTGCTACGCAAACAAGGCGATCTGACAGAAAAA
>CALBHK010000354.1 GCA_937894565.1 uncultured Chlamydiae bacterium | reverse complement strand
GAAAAAACAGAGACAAAATGAAAGAGATTTTTAAAAACAAAGACTATTTAACACCTACATTAAAAAAAATTATTTATAGCCAGTGAGAAATCGAATAAAACAAGCCCTTCCCATCTAAAACTCTTTGCGCCTTTGCGTTGAATTTGAGGCTTTACTTCGCAATATCCTCTTTTCCCTCTGCGTTTCCTCTGCGTACTTTGCGGCTCTGCGGTTAATTCCTCTCCTCTCTTCCCCCTCTCTTCCCTGCTAACTCATGAAGAAATAGCGCACCCCAGACACAATCACCATAGCTGAAACAATTCCTAATCCACGGCTGCGTGCTCCAGAAAGAAGCACTTTCCAATTTTTTCCAAGTAATTTTTTATCATAAATGCTTTTTAATGTAGGAAATTCTGTACGGTGCACATCCTGCATCATCCAACTTCGGATCGTATCAAAGGGATGGCTCAATAAAGCACAAATACCACCTGTTACAATACCTGAAATAATTAAAGCTCCCCATTCAGTCTTAATTGAATGTTCTTTCCCTATACATGCTAGCAACTTCTGTTGCAAATAAGGAGTGATCACATAGACCATAGATCCATATAGCACATCTCTCATTGCTGTAAAGGGCATACCTCTAAAAAAAGCACGCGCCCCGCCCTGGTAAATAAAACGCGCTGTTGCTATATAGCTGCGCTTCTCTTTATTTGTCTGTTTATGTGTAAAAAACAGTTCAAATAAGTTAACAAGCGGCGCTGCTTCCAGGGATGCCAGTGTACATATTCCTAAATTTTCAACCGTTGTTAACTGGCGTTGATGGTTCTTAGAGACCCAATTCCTCTCCCAATCAAATATAATCCCTAAAAAAGCATATGTGGGAATAGCAAGGGCCGTTGTGCTTCCCCCCTTAAATAAGTCTTTAAGATGTAGAGAAACAGTTCCTGTAATTTGACGTTGAGTCGCAATAGATCTGCACACTTGCCAAGGCAGGGCCTGTGCACTCTCTGCCCACAGGTTCACAGCCACCGGCCCCAAAGAAGAATAAGAATTAGCTTTTTCCATCATCCCTCGCCATTATCAGGCTTTAATAAATCGTGAAAGGCTTGCTTGGTGATGGTCAATCCCATGGCGGCAATCGCGTCTGTTAAAGGGACATCTCTTGGGCATACTTTTACGCAGTTCTGCGCATTTCCGCAATTGATAAGTCCCCCCTCTTGCATTAAAGGGCGATTTCTAAGCTCTTGCTGCATATGGCCTGTGGGGTGCAAATTGAATAAATAAGCTTGTCCAATGGAAGATGGGCCCATAAACACAACTCCCTGATCTTCCTTATATTCAGGCACCTGTGGGCAAGATTCTGTGCAGCAACCACATGTCATGCATTTTGAAAAGGCGTACATCACCTCTTGCACTTTGGGAGAAACCAAGGGCCCAGCCCCATGATCATAAGTGGAATCGGCATCGATCCAGGCGTGTACTTTTTTTAAATTTTCAAACATAGAAGTGCGATCGACAATTAAATCTCTTACTAAGGGAAATTTAGTCAAAGGCGCTAAAGAGACGCTGTTATCTTTTGGATTGACAACCTTTTTAATCAAAGCAGTGCATGCCTGACGCGGCCTGCCGTTAATGAGCATAGAGCATGATCCGCATACTTCCTCCAGACAGCCTTGTTCCCAGGCAACTGGGGTCACATGTTCCCCCTTTCTATTCACCGGCTTTTTTTGAATTTCCATTAAAGAGGAAATAACGTTGGAGCGTGGATAAAAAGGGAGCTCAAACTCTTCCCAATACTGATTTCCCGGAGAGCCCCGATAGATTTTTAGAATAAATGTGTTCATATCGGGAGCTTAATGTTTTTTAGAATATTTTTCTTTTCTTTTCCAAAATTATTTGATATCCTTTCCAATCATCCCACTCACAGAGGTTAAACATGACTAAATTTAAAATATTGCTTACATTTCTGCTCTGCTTAGGTTTATCCACTCAGGTTATCGCTCTTGAAAGAGACTATTTTGCTATAGAATACTGCAAAGATCATCAAAAGACCTCTGAAAGGTATTATTTAATTGAAAGATATCTCTCTATTATCCCGGCTACACCTAAATGCATGCATATTGACTGCACCCAATGTCATCAAGTATGGCTTAATGAGCGATACGATGACGATGATTATGTAGAATATTTATGGACATGTGAATGTGAGTGGAAATCTAAATCCAGTAATTTTTTGGGCGCCTGGCTACCTAGCTGGATAGGGTGCAGTAACCCATGCATCTATGATGGGTATGTTTCCGAAGAACATAACAAATATTTTTCTCTTTTTTATGAATATTTAAATTATGTAGAGCAATCAAAATGTGAGTGTTTTTGGCCGGAAATTTCAAAAAAAGCTGCCGCTATTAACGATAAAGCTTACTTATTATTTGAAGAACTTTTTCAATCAGAATTAGAACAATTAGTATATAACTATAACGATCAGAAAGAATTCTTTAATTATCCTTACGCCAATTTTAATCTGCATGGAGTGACCTTATCATGCGTTTGCCACTGCTTTTTTTATTCTGATTACGATTGGGTCTGCAGAGATTTAGATTTTTATAGTAAGACCCATTTCGAAAAAGAACAAGCTTTGATCATTAGCGATAAATTAAATGATATTCGAGCATGTTTAGCAGAAATGTTTTTAGATCTTTATACGGAATGTGAAAAAAAACATCCCCATGAACGGATTAAAAGAGAACTTTTTTCAGTACGTAGTTTTCTAAATCTTCCTTTGTTTGATAACCCTTTATTGGAAGAGGGGGTTTCTAAAAATAGACCAAAAAGCCTTAAAGCGTTTCAAAGTCTATCTTCTGATTTTCTTTTTGCAACCGTTATCCCCTCTCGTCCTGCAAACTGGGAACTATCAGATATTTATTTGATGCAGGGAACTTGCTTCAATGATTTAAATTTATATAAGCAATCTATTGATTTTCTTACTCAATCAATAGAACACAATGCATTGAATCGGGATGCCTACATCGAAAGAGCGATGGCCTATTTTGAAACAGATCAAATGGAATTAGCTTTAAAAGATTATGAATCTGCTAAGAAACTAGCCATTATCCCTCCCTTTAAACTCAGTAGCTATGATTCTCTAATCCAATCGGGGATTATTAGAGGCCTTTTAGACAATAAAATAGAATTTTCACAAGGATTGGTATTAGGAACTTTAGAGGGAAGCGCGGTTTCTCTAATCGATTTTATCCCTTCAAATTTAAGTTGCTGTAGAGGCATTTTAAACGGTCTTTGGGCATTTACCTGCTCTCCTAAAGAAGTGAGCCTGGATGTGATTCACACTGCTTATGCACTTGGCGAATTTATATCTGATCACACGCCCTTAGAATGCCTTCATTGTGTGGTTCCTGAATTAAAAGAACTTTCTGAGACTTGGGATTCTCTCAATGACCATACTCGCGGGCGCAAGATTGGTTTCATAATTGGCAAATATGGAATAGAGATTGTTGCTCCCACCGTTATTTTAAAGGGAATCAGTAAGTTCAGAGCTTTAAAACGTGCCAATACCATGTTCACGCTTGAAAATTGCGCTGTATCTACATCAAAAAAATCTAAGATTTTAGAAGAAAGTACAAAGCGGGCTGTCATCCGAAATACCATGATGGAATCAGCCAAACAGGGAAAAATTCTAGTAAAAAATTCCAATGTGCAGTATCACGTGATGCAGAAGAAGCATGCATGGGATAAGGTGATTACTTTGAGCGGTAATGTGGAAGAAGACTTTAAAAAAGTTATAATATTGCTAGAAAAAGAATGCATTACAGAGAAACAATTCTTATGTGAGAAACCTATGCATTTTCCTAAAGAAAACCCTAAAATTATTAGAACTGATCATAAAAAATTTATTAATGATCAGGAAGTATATGCGGTATTTGAAAAATATATAGAAAATGGAGAAGTATATTTAAAAGACGCTTGGGTTATAACTGAATGAGACAACATGAAAGATTTTAATTTTTTATTTAACAAAAAACTATGGAGTGATTTTTTAAATTACTCCTTTTCAGAGACAGCCAATGACCTTGGTTTTGAAAAAACAATGGTCATTGCGTATACACTCTTATACAATGAAGAATGGGATGAGAACCTTCAAGAAGAGGCTGTCAACTTACTTTTCTTTCTAAAAAAACATTATGCTTCTAATTGGAATATTGATTGGAAAAATGATGCTTTTTTAGGTTTAGCTTGCAAAATAACCCTAAAATACTCTGAACGCTATGCGGCATTGCAAGAAGCGTTTGAAAAAGCATCAAAACCTCCTCCTGAATTATTAATAGAATTAGCCCGCTGCTGCTACTCTCCGGGCTCACCTGCAATTTCTTATGAAAGGGCTATTGATTTATTAAAACAATCTCTGAAAATACATCCATACAAAGAAGCGGCAACTTTATTAAAAGCCATATACGTATCTAAAAAAGATACTTGCAATGAGAATTATTGGTCTAAAATGATGGAACAAATAAATGATGAAAACCCTCCTCCATTAGAACCTGATTTTATAAAGAAATATTAAGAAAAAATGATGCGTGGGTAGCTACAGAATGAAAGATTTAAATTATGAAGAACTAAAATCGATATCAGAAAACCAAGCTCCTCCAAATATAGTTGATAGCATAGGATTTGAAAAAACGCTTTATCTTGTACATCAACTACTAAATGATAAAGAATGGGATGAATCTCTTCACGAATACGGCGCACTTCTCTTAGAAAATTTAAGAAGAAGTTATCCTAAAGAATGGAATTCACATTGGAAATATGATGCCTTTTTAGGATATGCTTATGATATCATCTTTGATTGCGATCAACGCTATGCGGCTTATCATCGAGCTTTTCAAAAAGCAGATCCACCCCCTCCCGAGTTACTTGTAGCGATAGCTAGATGTTGTTGGTCACCGGGAAAGCCTCCCATTACTGAAGAAGAGTCCATATCTCTTGTAAAAAAATCTATGGAAAATATTTATTATATTGAATCAGTTCGATTATTAAGAGGTTTATATAAATCATCCGGAAATATTGAACAACAACTCTATTGGGAAAACATTTTAGACCAAATAGAAAAAAATGGAACAAATCTCCCTTCTTTAGATTTTATCTCCAAAAATGACCTTACATAATGATAAAGAGGATGACTGACTTATTTTCATCAATTGCAACAAAATTTCAACAACATCAATGGGAAAAATTAGTTAATTTATATTCCCCTAATGAAATTATTAAATTGTTGTCGTTTAAAGATGGCTTACGTTTTGCCTACCGGCTATTATATAATCGCTCATGGGATGAAAATCTTCAAAAACAAGCAGTCGATTTGTTTTATGAAATTCGTAAAACTTATCCTCAAGACTGGCATCAGTCGTGGGAATATAATGCTCTATTAGGACTAGCTTGCTATATTACCAAAAACTATGAAGAAAGATATGAGGCCTATAAACAGGCCTTTAACATGACTGAGCATCCTCAACCGGGATTATTAATAGAACTTGCACGTTGTTGCATCTGTCCTGGACCCCCTCCTATTTCATACGAGGATGCTATTCATCTGGTCAAAAAAGCGTTAGAAGAAGCTCCTTATGCCGATGCAATCGGTTTACTAAGTCATATCTATTCATTAAAAAATGATAAAAAAAATGAAGAATACTGGAATGAAGTTTTAAAAAAAAGTGATCAAAAATTTATTTCACCTTCAATAGAACCAAAATTTCTTGTAGAAGAATATCTTCAAGAAGAAGCTTGAAAATGAGTGATTTTTTAAATTACTCCTTTTCAGAAATAGCCAATGACTTTGGTTTTGAAAAAACAATGGGCATTACGTATAAACTCTTATACAATGAAGAATGGGATGAGAACCTTCAAGAAGAGGCTGTCAACTTACTTTTCTTTCTAAAAAAACATTATGCTTCTAATTGGAATATTGATTGGAAAAATGATGCTTTTTTAGGTTTAGCTTGCAAAATAACCCTAAAATACTCTGAACGCTATGCGGCATTGCAAGAAGCGTTTGAAAAAGCATCAAAACCTCCTCCTGAATTATTAATAGAATTAGCCCGCTGCTGCTACTCTCCGGGCTCACCTGCAATTTCTTATGAAAGGGCTATTGATTTATTAAAACAATCTCTGAAAATACATCCATACAAAGAAGCGGCAACTTTATTAAAAGCCATATACGTATCTAAAAAAGATACTTGCAATGAGAATTATTGGTCTAAAATGATGGAACAAATAAATGATGAAAACCCTCCTCCATTAGAACCTGATTTTATAAAGAAATATTAAGAAAAAATGATGCGTGGGTAGCTACAGAATGAAAGATTTAAATTATGAAGAACTAAAATCGATATCAGAAAACCAAGCTCCTCCAAATATAGTTGATAGCATAGGATTTGAAAAAACGCTTTATCTTGTACATCAACTACTAAATGATAAAGAATGGGATGAATCTCTTCACGAATACGGCGCACTTCTCTTAGAAAATTTAAGAAGAAGTTATCCTAAAGAATGGAATTCACATTGGAAATATGATGCCTTTTTAGGATATGCTTATGATATCATCTTTGATTGCGATGAACGCTATGCGGCTTATCATCGAGCTTTTCAAAAAGCAGATCCACCCCCGCCCGAGTTACTTGTAGCATTGGCTGGGTGTTGTTCTTGTCCAGGAAAACCTCCTATTAATGAAGAAAAAGCTATCCATTTAGTTAAAGAAGCCATTAAAGACACATACTATGTAGATGCTCTTATTTTTTTAAGAGGTTTGTATAGATCTGCAGGGAATCATCAGGAAGAAAAGCAATGGGATTCAGTTTTAAATCACATACAAAAAGAGGGCAAAAATCTTCCTTCTTTAGATTTCATGAATGAAAAATAAAGACCTCAAATGGGTAGCTTAATGTTTTTGGGAATGTTTTTTAACTCGGGGACTACCTTTTTTGCCTGGCTATAGTCGCGCTTGGTCGGATCTATATGGCGCAAATCCGGTTTTTTATAACTGATTGCAGGTTCATCCTGTTTGTAGGAAGCGAGCGTAAACTTTAACCAGTTTTCATCATCGCGTTCATTAAAACCCTCTTTAAAATGAGAGCCGCGAAACTCATCACGCAACAATGCCCCCTTCACAATCACCAAAGCTAAATCTAGCATCGCTTCAAACTGGTTAGCAAAAATATAGGTCTGGTTAGCAAAGCGTCCTTTATCATCCAAGCGGATATTCTGATAACGCGCTCTAATCTCTTTAACTTTATCTAACGTCGTAGCCAAATCTTTATTGTTACGCTTCACTGTCACATTATTAACCATCCAAAGAGCTAATTCATCATGCAACGCGTGCACATTTTCATTTCCGCTGCGCTGCATTAAATTGTTTTTACGCGCCTCTTCTTCTCTTAATGCTTTTTCATAACAGCTGCTTGCTGTCTGTTCGCAACTGGAATTTAGACTCTTTAAATAATTGGGAACTTCGCAGCCAACAACTAAGCCGCCAAAAATGCAAGAAAGCAATGAATTCGCCCCCAAGCGGTTAGCTCCATGGTATTGAAAATCGGACTCTCCCACATTAAAACAGCCGGAAATGTTGGTCATCTGCCTAAAGCGACTCTCTCGGTCTGCATCATCGGCAGAAGGCCAGTCCACCCATGCCCCTCCCATTGAATAATGAACGGCTGGAAAAATTTTCATGGGCACCTTTTTAGGATCATCTCCCGTGAATTTAGTATAAATATCTAAAATAGACTCTAATTTATGTTTGGATGCATCGCTTAAATGGGAAACATCCAAATAGACCTGCATCTCCCCATCCACCCCCAGCCCTTTTTCACACACACGCAAAACTTCGCGCGCTCCAATATCTCTTGGCACTAAATTGCCAAATGCCGGATAAAATTCTTCTAAAAAATACCACGGCTTGCCGGTTTCTCCACATACCACCTCTTCTCCATTGGGCGCTCGCATGGTTTTGGAACTATCCCCATAGACCCAAATACGCCCCCCCTCTCCCCTTGCTGATTCCGACATAAGACGTAATTTATCAATTCCAGGAATAGCAGAAGGGTGAATTTGAATAAATTCCCCATTGGCATAAAGCATACCCTGCTTAAAGAGCCTTCCATTAGCAGCTCCGGTGCAAAAAGTAGAGTTTGTGGACATTTTAAAAATCACGCCTAAACCACCTGTCGCAATGACAACGGCATCCGCTTTCATCACCTCTAATTTCAAATTAAATAGGTCCATCAAAATAATGCCTCTCGTGATCCCCTTTTCATCCAGCACTAAGCGCATAAATTCGTGGTTTTCAAATTTTTCCACTTTACCAGCCGCTTCATAGCGCCTCACCTGCTCATCCAAAGAGTAGAGAAGCTGCTGGCCCGTAGAGGCGCCGCAAAAAGCGGTGCGATTATAAAGTGTGCCGCCAAAACGACGAAAATCCAAAAAACCTTCGCTTGTACGGTTAAAAGGACAACCAAAACGATCCATCATATGAATGATGCCAGGTCCTGCCAAACACATTTCAAGAATCGGAGGCTGATCAGATAAGAAATCTCCTCCCTTAATAGTGTCATATGCATGAATAAACGGAGAATCATCTTCGCCTTTAAGATTCATCGCGGCATTAATCCCCCCTTGAGCACATACAGAGTGCGAACGACGGCACTTCGTTAAAGAGACAATTTTAACCTGGCAGCCATTTTCTGCCAGCTTCAAAGCCGCCGAAAGACCTGCTAATCCCCCTCCTACTACAATCACCTGTCTGCTCATTTATCCACCCAAAATATGCCCCAAATGGCTACTAGGCCTAAAAAAGCTGTTAAAGACATTCCCACATAACAAACAATAAGCAATAGCCTTTGGGAGCGCTGTGAAATAGTGATTCCCCAGGTAATGCAAAAGGTCCACAAACCGTTAAAAGCGTGGTAGCAAGCCGATAAGACAAAAAGAGTATAAAAGGCTACCATGGAAGGGTCTTTAAAGGTCCTTTGCAACATCAAAAGCGTTTCTAAACCAAAATCCTGAACAGAAGAAGAGGGGTACTCAATAAAGCGCATATGCACAACATGAGCCAAAATACCAACCATTAAGATCCACGAAGTCAGCCGCTGCCATGTATAAGCTCTATTGCGGCTATATTCAGGTAAAACAGGCTTGGCAAAATTATTTCCGAACACATTTTGCCGACTCTGATAGGCGTAATAAGCCCCAGCAATCCCATGCATTAAAATGGGAAGGGCTAAAAAAGAGAGTTCAATGAATTGAAGGTAGGGAATGGAATGAATACTATTCACAGAGTGAACAAAACTTTGCTGTTCTAGAGCCGCCTGAGAATTGGTAAATAGGTGCATGACTAAAAAAAGGACAAGAAAGAGTCCAGTTAATGAATGCATCCTTCTATATAAAAAAGAAGAGGGAAGGGGGGGCGGGGTTTTCATAGACACACAATAAAACTTCTACTTATTTTTTTAACAGCCTCTTTGTCAAAATTCCAATTCTTCAATTACGTTTGGATTGAATTTCTTCTTATAAAATTCAAAAAACAATAAAAGCATGTTCCTTAGGTGAGGTTCTTTGATCGCCTTGTCTAATAAATACCTCACTGCTGTGCGCCCTTCGAAATCCCTAATTTTTATATCCACATCTTTATGCCCAAGAATGAGTTGCACAACCTCACTATCTCCCGTATCTATCGCATAAAATAGAGCGGTCTTTCCATAGTCATCTTTAAGGTTGATATCGAGATTTTTATCGACGAGCAAAACTTTTACAACACCAAGCGCTTTACGGCATATCGCAAGCATTAAGGAGGAAATTCCTTGTCCTTTAATGTTCACATCAATATTTTTTATCTGCAAAAGAAGGTCTACCATATTTTTATTACCCCAGATGATTGCAAAGTGTAACGCTACATAACCCAATTTTGTCCTCCTATTTGCATCTAATTGTTCGCATCCAAGAAGGGTGTTCATCGCATCTAGATCATTATTATAGACTGCAATCATTAAAGCTGTTGCATACCCATTACAAAAATTAATGTCTGTCCCCTGATTTTTAATTAGAAATTTTAAAACTTCTGTATTTTTTGACTCTACAGACATTATCAACAATGTTTTACATCTTGCACCCACTTTGAAACAGAGGTTTTCTATTGGTTTTTCCTTTATTTCCTGAAACAATTTTTGATTATTTTTACTTAAAATAATTTCATAAAATCTGCGCCCATCATTTTCCAAAACTTCCATTTCTAAAAGTTTCTCCTTTTTAACCCAATTATATATAGAAGGGTTGCTTTTTTTCGTAAAAATTGAAAACACCTTACTAAAAAAAGAATAAGCCTTCTTGTTTCGATCTTTAAAGGTAAACCCTAACTCTCTATATTTTTTCCATGCCTTTGTAAATTTAATCAATTCAACTATCTCAGTAATTGTCGCATCTGTAATTGAAAAATTAAGCTTGGTTTCTAACTTTTTTAAAATACTGATATCATACTGCAAAGCATTTAAGCAATGGACCTGGTGGGGCTTCCAAATGATCTTCGCATACGGATCTTGTTTAAAAATAATTTTGTAAAATTTTTTACAAGTTTGGCTAAGAAAAAAAAGATCTTTTTTTTCTTTTAATTCTAAGCAGATTTTAGAAATTATAAAATTTGACAGATCATTAATTAACATAAACCCCATTCTATTTTACTATAAATTTAACGTAATACAGAAACATCTTTTTTTCAAGCAAAGCTAATTATACCGAAACACCTTGAAGATTTGGGAGTTTGACGAGGAGGCGCCCTGAATTTAAGTCAGGCTTGCCGATGTCGAAGCAGTTCAACTTGAACAAGTTGGACGATGCAGGCAGACTTAAATTCAGTGGCTGGCGACGTTGTCAAAAACCAAATCTTCTATTACGTTCGGTATACGCAAGAGGTGGGTGTAACATTTGAGTATAAAGACCTTACTTAGGTATACTCTCTTCCAAAGAAGAGGGTCAGATTCTATGCATATTACATTCTTAGGCTGCGGAGCATGGGGCTACGCACTTGCTTATCTACTTGCCGAAAAGGGCAACTCTGTCACTTGTTGGACAGTGGATGCAGCACTTGAGGGCGCCTCCATTCACCCCCGTCATCCTAACTACCCCATTCCATCTAATATCCATATTACTACTCACGCTAAACAAGCACTTAAAAATGCCGACATCGTCATCGAATCTGTCACTGCTGCCGGACTGCGGCCCGTATTAAATGAAGTTGGCTCATTCATTCCTAAAAACGCTCTTTTTATTCTTACCTCTAAAGGTATCGAGCAAAAAAGCGGTTTAACATTGAGCGAAGTGGTCATGGAAATTCTGGGAGCTGCTTGGAAGAATCAATTAGCCGCTCTCAGCGGCCCCAGCTTTGCTAAAGAAGTAATTGCAAAGCAGCCCACAAGCGTGGTTGCAGCTGCTTATAACCCCTTGATTGCCAAAGAAACGGCACTCCTTTTTGCCACTCCCTATTTCCGTGTCTATCCCAATACAGATATGCACGGTGTTTCATTTTGCGGAGCGCTTAAAAACATCATTGCCATCGCTTGCGGCATTGCGCAGGGATTGGGTTATGGCATGGGCACTCGGGCAGCTTTAATGACACGCGGCCTGCACGAGATGAATAAACTAGCCAGGGTAGAGGGCTGTCGCACCGAAACGCTCTCCGGACTTGCCGGGATGGGCGATCTTTTTTTAACGGGAAGCTCCACTTTAAGTAGAAATTTTGTTTTTGGACAGCTTCTTGCACAAGGTTTAACTCCCAATCAAGCAAAAGAAAAAATCGGCATGGTAGTAGAAGGCGCTTACACCTGTTTTTCAGCCAGAGAATTAGCTAATAAATTAAATGTAGCGATGCCCATCACCGATTTAATCTGCCAGCTCATTGAAGGCAAGATCCTGCCAGAAGATGGGGTGCGTCTTCTTATGGAACGAGAGATCAAAGAAGAACATCTCTAAACAAGAGATGCAAGAGTAAGAAGAGACCAGGAGAGTTAACCGAAGAGGGGAAGGAGTTAACCGCAGAGCCGCAAAGTACGCTGAGGAAACGCAGAGAAAACAAGATAACAGGATCGGACAACGCCTTCAGGATATGGACATTGGATAAGATAAAATAAAATTTCACCCTTTTTGTTTTTCAGAAAAAAACAGTGGT
>CALBHK010000353.1 GCA_937894565.1 uncultured Chlamydiae bacterium | reverse complement strand
GAAGGACTGCAAGAGTTAGCCTGATGCGTATGCCTGCCCATCCTGTCATTCTTCTGTTTTTCCTGAATTTTATGGCCTGCTTATATTGCTCTTTCTGTGCATTTAAACTGAGATTTTTTCACACAGTTGTAGGGTGTTTCCTGACTGATCTTGTATTGTTTGAATTTTGACATGACCCGGCACTTCCATCATCTCGCCAACAAGAATAACCTCGCCTTTCTTTTTAAGGCGTTCGATTTCCTGGTGAAGATTTGCAACTGTAAGGGTGATGATGCCGTTTTGTCCCGGCTTGAATTGGCTAAAGTTGGGATTATATTGGGAAAGGGCTAAAACAGTTCCCTTTTCTTTAGTTTCTAACTCTGCCCATCCCCATTCAGGGGATTGACTTGTTAATTTAAAACCCAAATTTTCTGTATAATAACGAATGGAATCTTCTATGTTGTCTACTGTGATCCAAATAAGATCGATGGACTTACTCATTTTATCTTCTCCTCTTTTCTTAAACTTTAAACAAGTATAGCTTAGAGAAAAAGATTTTTTCAACCTGTGAAGAGTAGAATATCGGTTATAACATGAATTTTGGGTTTATCCTACCAGAGCAAGATAAACCCAAAATTTGAATTAATTGACTTCTTCGTGATTTTCTGTTGATCCAGTGCCACCTTCGAGGTTTTCTGTATTAACCTCTTCTTCGGGGGTTGTTGTTTCAGGAGGATTTTTTAAAATATTTAAATGATGCTCAATTTTTTCTTTGTCCGACATGTGAGGCCAATGTTTTCCTTTGCCACTTCCCATGCAGTCGTCACAATCACTTTCTGGCATAGATCCGCCTGCTCCCATTTCGGTAAATCCTGCCCAAATAAGTCCTATAATAGGGATAGTTAATTTAGCTAGACCTCTTGCATATTTCAACGAACTATTTAGCTGTTCTACATGGTATATTCTTTGTTTTTCGTGTTCTAATCTTTCTATATCGCTAGCTTTAAATTCACCTTTTTTAACGTTGTAATTACATTCAACATCTTCATTTCCAGCTATTTGTACTAATTGTGTGCCAGGGATCAATTTGCCGTTTTCATCTTTTTCTCTTGTATGTCTCCAATGGTAATTGAGGGATATCCCATGATAAGCAGCAGCAAATAATGATCCTATAGACCCAAGCAGTCCAATAATTGGGTGTACTACTACAAAAATAACAGCTGCAATAGCCAATCCTGCATATATTCCAGTGTTTTTTAAAATTTTACCAGTTTTTTTGAGGCACTTGCCAATGCAGCAAGGTTTGACATTGTTATTGATGATTGATTCATTTTCCATAAAGTTCTCTATTATTTATTTAAATCTACTAAAAGTATATAGCTCGACTTTGTACAATTTTAAGGAATCGCTGCGCGATTCTTAAAATCGTAAAAAT
>CALBHK010000352.1 GCA_937894565.1 uncultured Chlamydiae bacterium | reverse complement strand
CCCATTTCTTCTAGTCACTCTCAAAGAGTTGGGCTCTTCGTAGGTGCAATGATTTTTAATCGACAAATAACCCATATTATTCGTTTTAGTCCCAATGAAAAGACGTACAACTCCATCCTCGCATTTTTTAAAAGAAAACAGCTCCCTTGTCAGATGAACACTGCCTGTATCTGATTTTTTTTTACGAGTTGGTTTTCCACACAACCCCTTTTGATAGTTCCGATATGTTGCGTACCAATTAGAGGCTGCATTTCTAAGAATTTGGCTCGGACACTCTGCTAACCACGGCGTTAACTCCGTTTTATACTGTGAGAATTTTTGATCGATCGGAGGATAGGTGTTGATTGGCAGATAACGCATAGAAAAACGGCTAAGGTAGTGGTTGTCTTCACATTTTGCATTCCATATTAAGCGAGCGCAACCCATCCATTGGCTTAAAACCATTTTTTGCTTTTTCGTAGGATTAGCTTTCAGTTTAACGCCCATCAACATGTTCTGAACTCGATTGCTTTATACTAAAGATAATGGTAATTTTTTTTGTAAAAGAGGTGAATACTATGATTGAAGATTTTTCTTGGAGGACAGGCAGGAGTTGCGTTTTTAAGAATTTCGTTCATCTAATCTTTGTTACAAAATATCGAAGAGGCGTATTTACAGAAGACATTCTCAATTGTCTACATAAAATATTTAAAGAAACTTGTGTGCAGATGGGAGTTGAGCTGTTGGAATTTGGCGGAGAAGATGACCACGTTCATCTCATGGTGTGCTGCCCTCAAAAATTAGCCATTGCCACTCTTGTAGGTAAACTTAAAGGCAAATCATCTTACATGATAAGAAAAGACTTCTGGAACCATATCAAAACCAAACTTTGGGGAGGACACTTATGGTCTCCAAGCTACTGTGTTGTTTCCTGCGGTGGAGCTCCTTTGGAAGTTGTAAAACAATATATATCTGATCAAAGGCGCCCAGGAAAGCCTAAAAATATAAATCAATCGAAAATTTTTACTGGAAGAAAAAGAGATAAAGACAAAAACTGGCTTGCTTGACTCGCCTCTAAAGAAGCGAGATTGCGCAAGCTATTTGTTCAAA
>CALBHK010000351.1 GCA_937894565.1 uncultured Chlamydiae bacterium | reverse complement strand
TGCTGAAGGTGCTGGAGAAATGTTTAGGGTAACTACTTTACCCATAGATGGAACGGCTCCTAGAAATGAAGATGGTTCGATCAATTTTAAAGAAGATTTTTTTGGCAAGAGCACCAACCTTACTGTAAGCGGACAGTTAGAAGGCGAGTTAGCTGCCATGGCTTTTAGTGATATCTACACATTCGGACCAACCTTTAGAGCTGAGAACAGCAATACTACCAGGCATTTGGCGGAATTCTGGATGATTGAACCTGAAATGGCTTTTGCAGATCTAGATGTGGATATGGAAATCGCAGAAGAAATGATTAAATTCATCATTCAAAAAGTACTTGAGTGCTGTCCTGATGAAATGGCTTTCTTCAATCAATGGGTTGAAAAGGGCTTGTTCCAAAAACTCGATATCATTTTAAAAAATGATTTTGTTCGTTGTACATATACTGAAGGTATCGATATTCTAAAAAAGTGCGGTAAAAATTTCGAGCACAAAGTGGAATGGGGTATGGACCTTCAGTCTGAACACGAACGCTATCTTGCCGAAGAGCATTTTAAAAAACCTGTGTTTTTAACAAATTATCCTAAAGACATTAAAGCCTTTTATATGAAGCTTAATGAGGATGGAAAAACAGTTCGTGCTATGGATTTATTGGCTCCAGGAATAGGAGAAATTATTGGTGGTTCTCAAAGAGAGGACCAGCTAGATCTTTTAGAGAAACGCATGCTTGAAATGCACCTAAACCCAAAAGATTATAAATTCTATACTGATCTTCGCCGTTATGGCAGTTTTCCTCATGCTGGTTTTGGTCTCGGGTTTGAGAGAATGTTAATGTACATTACCGGAGTTGGTAATATCAGAGATGTCATTCCTTTCCCAAGGACCCCAAGAAATGCTGATTTTTAACTAACTAAACGTAAACGACAAAATCTGTCTCTTTGACTAAATCTCTACAGGAAAAAATTCAATACCGTTTCCTTAAGCAACCTCCATTTCTTTTTTATCAAAGACAATGTTGGCAGCAGAATAGTTTTTATGTTGATACCGTATTTTCCTAGAAGCCATGCGAGAGTGAAACTCACCGAGGCAAGCCTCGCAGCTTCATGGGCTCCGGGTGATCTTACGTTGTTTTGATTTAAATTCTGATTCTAGGAAAAGATCACCCTGCGCAGGCTCCAAGCCCTTATCTGCGTGCTCCTCAATATATCTTCGAATCATAGCCGCAGTAACTCCGTCACCTACTGTACGCACAAAGTAACTTGCTCCCCACAATTTTCCAGACCAAATTTTTCTCTTGAAGTAATCAAATCTTTTAAACATCATCCGGGCACTGACGCTCTTTAATATCCTGACTGCATCTCCAACTGATCGTTGCGGCGGGATTTCAATGTAAATATGTACATGATCCTCATCCACCTCTACCGAAAGAATATTCATTCCATATTCAACAGCTGCCCGCCTTAGTAATTGTTCACAGTACTCTTTTTCATGTGCAAGCGTCATTACCCTCTTACGATACTTTGTAGACCAGACAATGTGATACTGACATTCAAAAACGGAGTGACTGCTTCGGTGAAATCCCATGATCCGATCTATAACACAAAACGGGCTTGAAACCTAGGTGGAGAATGGGGCTTTGCCCCCTTCAACCCCCGCTTATATCCCTCGCGGCAAGCCGCGGGGCCCTACGCTTCAGACGGTAGAAATGGCAAAACAAAATCAATGTCAGTTTGACTATTGGAGCGCACTTAGCACTAGGGATAATCAATCTTATGCTGATCAAGAGCGAGCCAATAAAAAATTAGGGACTCAATTTGAACCACTTAAAGAAGCTTTGACGGTTACCTCATTTCAAAAGCGTGGACAGTTTTTTTCATCACAGGAGTCAGGTCCACTCGATCAACAAGCGCAGGTGGCTCAGAAAAAAATCGTCGATCAGTTAGTTGAGTCAGCTTACAAAATAGCTGAAAAAGAGCGCCAAATAAAAGCTCTCTTAGCTAAACATCCTGTATACTCTACGGACCCTAAAAAGTCATCTGCGACTCAGGTAATTCAAATACAGAATGAGTTGGCCATAATTGAGAATTCCATGCTTTTTGCCGAAGATAGAGAAGTTCAATATTTTGTAAAGAATAATATTATTGAAAAAATCAAAGAAAGTTATTCGTTGGGCAAGAAGCCAAACCTAGATAAGTTGAAAGAGTTTTTTTATTCTGACAGCAACTTTAGTTTTCAGAATCAAGTTGTAGAAAAGAAATTGGCATCTGTTTCAAAGGAACAACAAAGTTATGCAGATATTGATGGTAAATATAACGACAACTATAATTTTAAAGTTGCAGCTGTTCAATCTGGGGTCGGAGCAAAAATTTTAAATGATAGCGTCAATGAAAATGCTAATTTTGCTAGACTGCAATGCGATATGGAATCC
>CALBHK010000350.1 GCA_937894565.1 uncultured Chlamydiae bacterium | reverse complement strand
TGTGGCACGTAGTAGGAAATGGCTGCACACGGTCTCGGCGGAAATCCGCAAACACAACCACCAATGTTCAGCTCAAGACATGATGAAAATGCAGGTGAGCTTGCAACCGAGCAAATATTTGGGATGGCCGCCTGAACATTACCCGCCAGGAAGAGGGAGGCAGCTATGGCTCGAAGATTTTGAGCGAAATGCTTAATTCTTTCCACAGCGCCTCCCTTCTTCGTTACTCGCAGCATTTCAAGCACCGTTTCATGCTTCGTGTTGATGGATTTCAAGAAATCAGGCTTGAGATACAGACGCAAAAATTTGGTCTCGATCCCATCAAACACTTGGGCAAAGGCCTCAAAGGTACGAAGTCTTGAAAACTCCTTTCCCGTCACCAAGTCTTCACGGTGAATGGATTGACTAACGGATTCATTTAAACTCGCATCTTGCGAATCAAAACCACCGGCTAAAAGATTGATCTTCGCACTCCTAGCAGTTTCTGACATTGAGCGGGACTTACGCTCGACATCTTCTTTCCCAGCCAACTCTTGAAAGAGTTTAATCGTTTCAAGATCCGAAGAATGGCAAGCAATCCGGGTTCTAAAGTTCTGTACAAGCTCAAGCGCTGGGCGCTGACTTCCAACTGAGTTCATCAGTGAACTCAAAGATTGAGTTGCTACAATCACGGCGGGCTTTGACTCCCGGGCCTTTGCCATAAAACTTTCGTCACCAATTGTTCCACCACCACCACATGTAACCACATCCTGGTACTCATCAATGATAAGAGCTGTCGTGCAAGGCATGTTTTTCTCTTTAAGTTCAGGAAGGAGATTGAGTACGGCCTGTTCAAAGTGAAGCTTCACGAAAGTTCCCATGGATCTGGCAAGACCTGGCTGATTTACATCGAAAAGAAGAATCTTTCCCTCTCGAATCAGATTTTCCATCGACTTAATCGTCAGATTCTCTTGGTTAGGACAAAAGACTCTACTGGCAGCAAATTCCTGAAACTGATTGATGAAAGCCGTACTTGTGGCGACAATCCCTGTTCGCACGCGGTCCTCAAGCTGTGAGTATTCGTTTTCGAAATACTCGACGGCACGCCCGATATTGAATTTCTCTTCCTCGTTGAAATTTCCTTCCGCGATACAAGTCTTTAGATCTTCAGCCAGATTTTCCTTCGATGCACGCACGATGGTTCTATAAAGATCAAGCAATGTGAAATAGCCGTGCTTGGCTGCGCAGTAGGTAATCGTGTTTCGGATCAGATGTGAAGATGAGACATCCCAAAAAGGTGAGTCCGAAGATTTCCCCATAAAATTCACTGCCGCAGAACGAACCATCTCGGCCAATTCTGCAAATCTGGAATTTATAAGAGGATTTTCAATATAAACAGGGTTAAAGCTTACATTTCCTTTCAAGGACACCTTCACGATTCGGTCTCCAAGACCTGCTTGACGAATAATTCTTTCAGCTTCACCTAAGAAGGTGCGCTTCGGATCAACTACTAAGATAGCAGGACACTCTAATCCAGATCGAACAATCTGCCCCAAGTACCGAAGGATCGTCCCTTGAGTTTTTCCGCTTCCGACACTGCCGGAGATAAAAATCCCACCATGGATTCCGCGGCTGGGAACTTTCACCCATTCCTCAGTCTCCAGTTTATTTCCATCTTGGATTCGTTCAATATTTCCAGGTGTAGTGCCTAAAACCAGCTCATCGACCTCGACTTCTGGCTTCTCAAGTTTATGCGAATCGCCAAGCGAAAACTTGATTCCGGCCAAGATCTTGAAAATCATGTAGCTGATAACTCCAAAAGTGATGGCAATATTGCCGCTCAGGATTTCGATTGTGTAATAGCGATTTGCAAGCTGGTTGAATCCAGAGAAACCCGACATCACAACTTTTGAAATATAGGTGTGGGTCGCAAGGTAGGCTCCAATAGTAAACAAGATTGAGAATGCAGTACCACGTCCAAAATGGAGAGAATTTGATTTCCCCTCAAGCACAGCAAGTTTACTTCCCTGGCGCTCAAGCTTTACAGAGCGCTTAATAAACAGGGACAGCGCCGCTGTATTCACCATCGCCGCCAAAACCGTCAGCCAGACAAGAGCTGCATTTTTCTCCATTTGCTGAAATGCCGACTGCATAACTGCTGGATGAAGTCGTAAGTACGTCAGATAAAAGTAAGCAGCACTTACTCCAATCAACGCGAGAAACGCGACGGAAATTGGAATATCAATCTGCTGTCCTGCTGCCCCTCTTGTCATTAAGCCCCCAATTTCTTGTTCTCAGTAGTTGCCTTCAAATAGGCGAGTGTCTTAAGAACTTGCGCAGTTTTCTTTTCAAGTGCTTTGTTCTTCAGTTTTTCGCCTGAAGAAACTTGACCTAAAATTTTTAAAATAACTTTTTCAATTGATTCATTCATAACCCCTCCGAACTAGTTCGCTTAGGACTGATGTAACGCTTGTTTCTCGGCCAATCTTCGACTCCTTGAAATCTTCCGTCGTGGAAGATGAATCGAAAGGTGCCATACGAAAAATCAATTCCGTGTTCTTTCGCGTACTGTTTTTGAAGTCTCTTTGCGGCTTCCTCCAGAACACTTTCGTCTGAGACATTTTTGAAACACTCATTCGTTTTATCAATCATGATGTCACCAACCCTTGTGCTAGGAGGCGCTCTAATTTTTCGATTTCCGCCACCAGTGAATGGTTAGAGACAAGTTCTTTGACCGAGATCGTCCCGTACCAATTTCTGATTTCATTCCGAATTTTCAGAATCATACTTCCTGGCAAAGTTTCGTTTGCTGCAGATTTTTCTTTTTTATTTTTGGCATTCATTGCCGACTCCTTTCGTTAGAAAATTCCTCGATACTGCATGGCTTGAGCCCGCGCCTCTTCGATTCGTGTCTGGGCCGGAGGTGAGACAAATAGGAGGCAGCAAATCCCATTTGCGATTCTACCGATCCAGGTCCAGAGTTTGAATTTTCGTATCCATTCCCAAGCATCTTTGAATTTTTCCAAAGCTGTTCGCGCTCTGAATTGTTCTTCGTATTGACTCATGTAAAGAGCTTCTGTGGTTTGCATAGTGTTTGCGTTCATGCGGCACTTCCTTTTTTGATATTTGAATTTCGAATGGGTAATGGAGGAAATTGAACCTCCAATGTTTTTTGGGTTTGCTTCAGAGCTTCAAGCGCCCATGGCGGAATAGGCAGATCATCCGCGCAGCCGGCGCTCAATCGAAAAATCCGGCGAGTAGTTGCACGAGTGACAGTAGGCATGGGAGCTGAAGCGCTCGTATGTTTCATCTTCACAACGTGGACACTTTCCCTTTGTTTTCATTTTTGATCCCTCCTGAGTGGCGAGGACCAAAATCAGGTCCTCTTACAATTTAGAATTGCAACGTAAAAACCAAGCAATTGTGCGAACTAAGTATTTGAAAATACTGAAGTTGTAATATTTACAAGTCAGACTAAACAGTTAAGTTTGTCGAATTTCTGCCAATTTTGATTTGTAAATGCCAATTTGTTGTCGGAATCTCGCCAAGGTAAGGTCACCGAAGATCCAAGATGAAATTTTTCGTCGAATTTTCACCAGTTTTTGCTTTTTGCTGACCTTTAACATCTTAAGGACTGACTTAGATCATAATACGATGGGTATCGTCGGGTTTATAATTTTTTGTACAAACGAAAGGATTTTAAATGAAACTGCAATACCTAATGTCAGTTGTAACGCTTATTTTTACGAATTCCGCTTTAGCAGGCAAACCGCTTCCTTCGTCTCCTGAATTAATTTCCAAAGGACAGGCATCTTTTAAAACAAACTGCGCCGTCTGTCATGGTGATAAAGGTGATGGCAATGGGCCAGCAGGAGCAAGCCTCAACCCCAAAGCAAGAAACTTTATATCTGAAAAATTCAAATTTGGATCAAAACCTGAACAGGTATTTAAGACAATTAGTGAAGGCTCGAAAAATACGTCAATGGCCGGATTTGCTCACTTGTCTGAAGAGGAAAGATGGGGCTTAACTTATTACGTACTCGGCTTGAAGAAAAAGTAGCCTGCTATTGGGCCTGATTAAGCTTTGCGAACTCCGATTCCAGCAAGGTGCAGAATGATGAAAGATGATCAACTGCACCCTCCTTCGATACGGTAAATGGGTTCATCAAGGTCAAACGTAAGAGTTCTAGGTTCTCACAATCACATTCAATTCTTTCTGAGATAGAAAGTCGAGAAATCAGCTTATCAAAATAGTGTTTATTTAATGTTGTCTTTGATATCCAATACTCTCTG
>CALBHK010000349.1 GCA_937894565.1 uncultured Chlamydiae bacterium | reverse complement strand
ACCCATGGAAATTTAAAAGATCTTGTTTGTGGTGGTTCTGAAGTTAAAACGATTGAAGACTCCTGTGAGGGAATCGCTTATAAAGATAATGAATTGATTTTAAAAATCGCCGGAAAGTCAGCCTTCATTCTTCCCATGCTATCGGGAATTGATTTTGCTATCATTCCAAAATCATCAGTTGATCCAAAAACTTTAGACATTGTGGATTATCGCAATACCTCTGGCCCTTACTTTGTAAGTCGCGACAGTGAAACTGGTGAAATCGAGCTATCTGCAAATACTCACCACTATCATTATTCTGAAAACATACCTCAGAAAATTGAATTGATTCCTGTTGATCCAAAAGACAAATCTGGGTCCTTAAACTTATATAAAGACAAAAAAGTCGATTTTATTACAACCATTGATTCTGCTAGACCTGAGGAAATCTATTATCTCAATAGAGAATTAGGAAATTCAGAGCTTCATGCGACAGCCAACATCAGAACCTATGCCTTATTCTTTACTGAAAGAGGTATGAAAGAACTCTCACTCCAGCAAAGACTTCTATTGGGCAGAAAAGTTAAGGAAGCCGTTGGAGGTCATTTTTTAAAACTTCCAGGGTATGAAACAACAAATCAGTTTTTTCCTCAGCATGGTGACGGTTCAATAGATTCTGACCTCGCTCGAAAGATTTCGGAAAAACAACTCCAAGATAATGACTTGAAAGATCTAAGCCTGTCTTTAACAGTCGTCCGAGTTGGCAATTTGGATTTTTACAAAAAGCAAATATCTCTAGCGATGCCTTCGGCTGTAGTTACTGAGGGAAAAACACTGCCATCGTTTCAAAAATATGAAAAAATAACTGACATGCCCCATGCCTATATTGCTGGACCAGATACTGGCTTTAACGAAGATATCTCATTGATCTCTTACTCATTAACAGCTGGTTTTTTTGGACTCACCGAGAAAGAGCGTCAAGCTTGGCTTGCTGATTATATGTCAAAGCCAAATAAAGATGACAGACTCAAAATGCTTCAAAAAATTCATGAAACCTCGTTGCGTGATGCTCTTTTCGTTCCATTGTTTGCAGGGCCATATACAGCTCTTGCGAAAAAGGGTTGGAAAATTCATCTTTCAAAAATACTAGCGAATAATCCCCTATGGCTAATCACGAAGGACTAAGCCAATGGGTGCTCAGCAGTGCTAAAGACCTCAACCTTCGAGTAACAAAACTTGATTGGATCGACAGGTATTACAAAGGCTATTCGGATATTGAGGCAAAAATCCAAATAGATTTAAAAATGTATTCTGGTCGAGGTTCAGATTTTGATTCCACAACGGCGCTTATGAAGACTGTCACTGAATCCATTGAGCGTTTCGTTTGTCATGCAAATAAAATATCTTCTATCGGAGTTGCTGGTCATTACAATTTGGAGATTGCAAAAGAAAATGCGCTGCTAGAATTTTTCGAGAGATCTATAATTTGGTCTCATTTTCATAAAAAAATCGGTATGAAGTGCGTATCTACCGAAAGCATTTCAATAGATACAAAAGATTTTGGAATTGCCTCGCTAAAAATGCATCAATTTAAAATGAATGCGCCTGATGGTTATTTCGGAGTATTCACTTTGGCCGAAGGGCTTGAAAGCGGTTTTGAAATTGGCGGTATTATGGGGGCATCAGTTGCTCGTGACCTGGATAAAGCGCTTAAGAAATCTTCCATTGAATGTTTGAGGAACGTGTCGGCATTAGCAAACTACTCCCACGAGTCACTATCTTATGAGCAATTTAAAAAAATACAAAAACCCTCTTCTGAAGATTCTCAAAATCTCTTGTTTAACAAATCATACTGCCAAGAGTTACTTGATATAGTTTCAAAAGAAAATATTGGAGAAATGCCAACGGCGCTGGGCATAGGGCAATTGATATTTGAAGAGCTACCATATTCGGCATTAGTTTTAAAAGACTGCCCTCTGCGTTTTGTTAGATGTCTTGACCAAAATAGAAACCCCGCACCTGATACAGAATTTGTGGGGTAATAGATGATCACGCGTCTTGAAAGAGAAATTCAAAAGACCTCAATCAGATTTATTCTGACTTCTATAATTCTTCTATGCGCTGCAATTGCTCTTTCGGTGATTTGGAATCGTTCGATTAAGGATGAGCTTGCCGTCCAAGCGTCAAGCTTTGTCAGAAAAGGAATTTCAACAAAAGAAATGCGCGGAGTAGTTGAATATCTTAACGGCGTTCAATTCTCGGCGTTCACTCATGTTTCACTATACTCTCCGTCAGATGAGCATATCATCACTCTTCCACCAATTTTTGACAGAAGAAATAAATCAAATGATTTATGGAGTCAGATTCTTTATCCATCAATTTCGATTCCTATTTATTTAGATACTGAATCAAAGAGCCTTGTAGCAAAAGCCATCTTCACATACTCACGTTTTGAGTTAGTACCTTACGCTATTTTGATTTGGTTGTTTTCGGCATTACTTTTGGCAATGGTATTTAATCAGGCTAAGAAAAAAGTTGAAGCTGAATTTAAAAAAGAGATCAGGCTCAAAAATGCTGAACTCATTGAAGAGATCGCAAAAAAAGTAAGACATAATATCAGATCACCACTAGCGAGCCTCAGAGCTATCTTTATTGAAAAAATGTTTTCTCCTGAAATGATTTTTGATCAAGGGGTTGGTGTCATCAAGCGGCTTGAAGAAATCATTGAGGAGTTAAGGCCTGAGAACTTAACATCATCGACCCAGGAAAATATTCGCCATAAAAAGACTGAAACAAAGTCAGTCTATGATATCACTTCAATGGTAAAGTCCATTGTCGCAGAAAAAAGATTGATATCAAAAAATGTGGCTATTGAGCTAGATATTGACTCCACAAGTGAAGGTTCAGGTATTTATACTTTGATTCCAAGCTCTGAGTTTAAGCCGACACTTTCAAATATTATTGATAACTCACTTCAGGCGATTAAAGGACCAGGGAGCATTAATATTACCTTATCATCAGATGAAGTTTCATTTTCTATCGAGGTGACAGATTCAGGAATAGGAATTGAAAAAAAATACTTGAACAAAGTTTTTGATAAGCATTTTACTCATGGCAAAGAAGATGGCTCGGGTCTTGGGCTTTATTATGCAAAAAAACTCATTGAATCTAACCTTGGCAATATTGAAATCACTTCTGAAGTTGGCATAGGCACAACGCTCTCAATGATAATTCCAAAGTTTGAAACACCGTCCTGGCATATGGACGCTATTTGTTTAGATAATTGTGATTCGGTTGTTCTTTGTGATGACCAGCAATCAATGATTGATACATGGAAAATAAAACTTGGCTCGGTTAACACTGCTTTGTCCATTCAGTCATTCAACTCCTGTGAAGCCATAGAATCCAAGCTTGATTTCTCAAAGATAAATCTATTTCTAGTGGACTACGATCTTGGCGAAGGGAAAATGAACGGTTTAGAGTTTTTAAAGCGTCATCAAACCCTATCTAATAATTATATCCTTGTCACTGGCCACTTTGACGAGCCTTGGCTTCAGGCTGAGTGTGAGAGGCTTTGCTGCAAGCTTCTGCCCAAAGACAGCATCTTCCAAATTAAAATCAATTAAGAGCATCCTTGCTCATTTCAGACCATGCGTGGGCATTGCTTCGGACTACATCATCTCCAAAAGTATCACCTGACGTTGCAATCAGACACCGTTATCTTCAAGATCAAATGCATTTTCAGCCAAAATATTAATTCAGTTTTGTTCGCCAGTTCGGACGTTTGGGGTTTTTTCTGAAATTTTCCGAACGATTTTGTTAAACCCATAATTTTTCACTGCAAATTTAAATTCATTGTTCGGATAGTCGGACGCTCTGATTTTTGAGAAAAGTTTTTCATTTTTGAAACCCAAAGATTTCAGCAACTTGAAGCAATGTCCGTTCTAGTCCGAAATCTGGCACACATCCTGCCTTATATACCTAGTGAAAGCGTCGCAAATTGACGGCGCTGGAATTAACGAGGGGGATGAAAATGAAACTAGGCATCGGTCAATCACAACTTCAGACACGAACAAAACAAAGTCGAAAAAGGAAGCAAACGCACAAGAACTGCCGCGCTTGTGGCAGTGCAAATCTAGTTACCGCAGGACCTGATCAATTCTGCTGTGACTGTGATTGGAACACATGTTTTGAGTATGTGGCCAAGGGTTACATGAATAACCTCATGTATGCATACAACGAACACTTCCCAAAGAAGAAGCCAGCTAGTCTTAAAATTGTCGAGCTTCCAAAAGGCAATGCTCCGATCAATCCAGACATGACAACTACAGCCACGCCAGACTCAGATAAAAAGAAGACTGCATAATTTTTTAACCAATGGAGGTCATTATGAATCAAGCCATTAATCACATTAAAATTAGTCCTACAATCAAGGTTCAGCCGATCACAATTGTGGATACACTGAAACGAGAACAGCCCAAGAAACCTAAATCATTTTTTTCAAAAATAATCGACGCCTTATTTAAGCCGTCAGACTTGGGGCTTCAAGAATGGGAAAGGATTGAATCAAAACCCAGGCGTTCGTCTTCTGAATATTCTAAATACACTTTTGGTGGGAGGTTTTAAATGAGAGACAAGCTCCTAGCAAGTCGTATGAGGTATTTAACTTCAGCCATCAAAAATCTAAGAAATATGATTTCAACAAAAGAAATGTCTTCAAATCAATTAATCTTAAAACAGTTTGAATTGATTGAATGGCAGCTTCAAAAAATGGAGGACATCTATGAAACAGCAAACAAAAACAGATCTGCTTCATAAAAGTCGCCTAACGGCACTTCACGCAACATACAAAGCTCTTATTGAAACCATTTCTTTAGAGGAACTTGAGGTTAATAAAAAGCTTCGTACTGAGATCCGGAAAATCAAGCGACAGATTCAGCTAATTGAAGAGATGAGTCAAAGTTTTGAGTACTAAATAAAATATCTAGCCTCGTGTTTGAAACAGTTTTTAAAAGGGGACTAAAAAATGAACCAATTGCGATTTGATATTTATAGAGGCCGAGAGCTTAACGGTAATCTTACACAACTAAGACTTTGCGGATACGCCTTTCAAAATGAAGGTGAAAGTTATTATAAAATTAAACTCTTCACTTTCAGTGATCAGACATTCTATATGTCAAAAAATCTGGGCGCAGGGTACACACTATTTGCAAAAATTGTTATTCATGAGGATGGCAAGACGACTTTTCAAAATCCTGTCGGCTACGCCAAAGTCATGGATCACATTAGAACTCATATTTATGTAAAATTCTCTGACCTTGGTTCGCATATGTACATGAGTCTTTATCCATCAGGGAAAGACCTCGCCGCTGCATAATTGTTTTAAAAAAACTAGACACTTAAATTTTACAGCCACGCTCGATCTCAAATTTAATTTTTGGGAATAAACGTTCAAAAATGCGTGTTGACCAATAAATAAAGTTCAAATCGGTCAGTAGAATATTTTCCACGCCCGGCTTTTGTACTTTAATAACAACTGACTCACCCGTCACCAACGTCGCGGCATGCACTTGAGCAATAGAAGCCGACGCTAAAGGCACTTCATCAATAAACGAGAAGATACTATCTAACGGCTGCTTTAATTCACTTTCTAAGACTTTTTTGATGTCTTTAAAGGGCAAAGCTTTGGTTTTATCTAAACAATGCTGAAA
>CALBHK010000348.1 GCA_937894565.1 uncultured Chlamydiae bacterium | reverse complement strand
CAAAAACGGCTCAACCTTCATTGGCGGAGCCGTTTCTTTTTATAACCCTCTAAATTTTGATGGACCCTACAAGGGCGACCTTTTTAATCAGTCGTAGTCTTTACAGGTCTTTTGATCGAGATATTTTTGCATCTTTTCTGTAGTTATAAAAAGACCGAACCTTCAAACCAGTTTTTTCACTGAAAATTCTAGCCTGATCTTTTACTTTCAAGCCTTGCGCTGAAAGCTCTTTTACCAGTGATTCAGGATTCATTGAGGTTTTGGGAAGAGTATCAGCGAATAGCTCCTGCCAGGAATCTGGATGCACTTCTGCTAATCGGTATCCTTTTTTTAGAGTCCGAAAGCTTATTTGTGATAAGGACGACTCGGTAACGTGACCTAATAAAAAGTCAGCCACTTCAACTGCAAGCTTGGTCTTCGGATACCACCGCTTTTGCGAAGCTGCTTCCATTAAAAGCTTCTTTGCTTCAGTTAGCGTAATATTGATTTTTCTCGTATACCCTCGTGACTTAATAGCTTCACCGTCTGCTGTTTTTGGAAATGAATTACAAACAACAATGAGCTTTCCAAAGAACTCAAACTCATCAGTAGCAGCTTTGCTAGAAGTTGACCCCCATTTTACAAGGCGTTTATTTCCACGAGATGGCCATGTTGCGGCTTTTAATATCGCCATAGCACTTGGGTCGTTAAAAATCCCAGCGCAATCATCCAGTAAAATGATTCCATCAGAATGTTCTGCTAAAAAATTATAAAAATTCAGCGGCGTTGAGTAAGCACCCAAACTGTAAGCCTCAATTTTTGAAAGTTTTAAGGCCTCTTCAACAGAAGTTGTCTTGCCCCAACCTGCGTCGCCTTCAATGATCAACGCATGCATGTCATCAGCGTCTATGATGGCCTCAATATATTTTGTAATTGCGCTTACGTGATTCAGCCGCGTTTTATCTATGGTCATTCACTGCTCCTGACATCTGCTATGCACAGATACTGCAATTTGCACTAAAAGGATATCATTGGCGAGCAAAAAAGTGCAATTTGCAGTATCTATGCATTGGTTATAATTGGGGCCAAAAAGACAAGCTGGCCTTTATTTCGTCTGCTCTGTGAACATTTGATGAAGTATTTTCAAAACATGAATTTGTTCGGATTACCGAACGGCTTCATGTTTTCCTATTTTGCCTTTGATCTCATAGGGTTGACATACGTTTTTATGATTCTTTGATTTCATGCGGTCGGCAATGCGAACGCTAGATTTTATTTGAAACTAAAGTGTAACACTCCTGTCAACCCCCTAATTATGGACAATTTTAATTCGAACATTTGTGTTAAAATTTGATTTAAATTCTTCATGTTAAAGTCTCACTTCTACTTCAGCAGTAGAATATTTGGTAAAACATTTTTTAAAATCTAGTGGTGACATCATCTTCAAGGAACCATGTTTTCTTTTCGTATTATAAAATTTAATAAACTCCATAGTTTGTCTGTAAGCATCTTCAAATGTAGCAAAATATCTTACCTGTAAAAATTCAATTTCATATACCGAAAAGAAGGATTCAATGTAAGCATTCTTATTTGGTGTAGCTGGAGGGATATACTCATGCTGTAATCCTAGTTCCACCACCTTAGTTCTGAAAGCGTTACAAGTCATCTGAGAGCCATTATCACTGCGGATTACAAGTTCAGCTGCACAAGTGATATTTGCTTTTAATAAAGCCGAATCTAATAAATTTACAAGATTTTCTCCCTTGCAATTTAAACCAATATAAAAATCTATAATTTCCCTTGAGAAAACATCAATAAACGCTAGTAAGTAAAAAAACCTATTCTCCCCATGAACCCATCCATACTTGATATCAAATTGCCAAACCTTGAGCGGAGCTATCACAACATGATTGCTGGCTGGTAATTTATTAAAGTTCTTCTTTAACTTTTTCTTTCTTGGAAGCAAAAGACCCTCTTCCTTACAAAGCCTGTAGAGCTTTTTATGGTTAACAATAAATCCATAGTCATCTTTTAAATAATAAACTAACTTCTTCACTCCACCTCCGTTGACAAATTCCACCTTATCCCTGTACTCATGTAAAACCTTTCTAATAGAGACATCTAAGACCCTGTTGCCGTGAATATCATAGCCATATTCAGGCGGCCTGCGGCCTTTACTTCCCATTGTTCCAATGGGAAGTCCCTTCTCCTTCTGGGAATAGAAGGTAGATCTTTTAACTCCTGCATATTGAAATAATTTCATTTTATTTACTTTAGGATTTTCTTTTAAAACTTCAGAACAAACTTCTAATCGTTGTTCCAAACTTGGTATGTTTTTTTTAAAAGCTCAGTTAAAACTTTATTCTTAAGCTCTGCATCGGCTAACTTTTTTTTCACATCTTTTAGTTCTGATTTTTGCTTATGCTTTTCAATGTTATGGGGCTGTTTCCTGGAAAGCCATGTAGCCACAGTACTCTTGGGAACCCCATGTTTTTCAGCTACCAGAGTCAAGTTACCTGTCTCTGTAACTTCCTTCATGACTTGCTGTTTTTGAGCTTCAGTGTATTGTTTATTCATCTTCTCTAACCCTTTCTTCTTATATAGATGTTCGAACTGAATCTGTCCACAGCATATAGGGGGTTAAAAAGGTTCAACTTTTTCTACCGCGATACGAGATTCCGCCAAGACAAACGCGGCACCTTATTTCGGCTTCTGTTTCTTTCAAGGCCAAGTTATTCCCGATCCGAGAGAGTTTGTGAATCTCCAACTGATTCATGAGCTATGGAAAAGTGGTAATAATCCGAATCGCATCGCTGACAGCTTAAACGAGAAAAAAATAAGACCTAGATGTGCTCAAAAATGGAATCGAAATTCAATTGTCAAAATTATTAATCGATTTGAAAACAAGTCGGTCATTCTAAAAAGCGGAGGTAAATATGAACTTAGATAAATTAATGGCGTGGGTTGTAGCAGTTGTATTGTTATACGCAACAACAGGAAGTCTAGATCAATTACAAAAATGGGTTTGGAAAGCCCAAGCAAAAGTGATTTATGAATCTCGATCTTCTACCTGGGGCAGTCCAAGATTTTTTAAATCTAAATAAAAAAGAAAATCCACTTTTATTAACCTTCTAAGGTTATAAAATTTAAGGGCTTTCTATTTCTTTTTTTTATCATCGCTAGCTGTAGATCTTTTATTTCCCCATTTTCCCTCAATCCACTTTTTTGAATTCATCGAAATATCGAACATACTAAGTTTAGTTACTTTACAAGAATCAGGTTGCTTAAATTTAAGCCATTGCAAAAGACCAGTTGGATTTTTAATGTCGTTAATATTAACCAGTAGTGTTCCTTTCTCAAAAACTTCTTTTCCTAAATCACCAAGTACTGGAACGCATTCTTGCAAAGAGTACTCTAGTACAATTTGCGGAACCACAGCCCTCTGATTATCTGCAAAATAGTCAATTTTGATATCGCAGAG